>CAZIXY010000010.1:0-26791 GCA_964543315.1 uncultured Desulfobacteraceae bacterium
AGAGGAGGCTATTCTTCTCCTCAGGCGAGTGGCGGCAGGTTTTGAAGATATGAAGACATTTCTGGATTCGCTCTCTCTGGAAAGGGGAATCGATCATGCGGTTCTTACAGGTGATCGGGTGGCCCTGATGTCTCTTCACGCGGCCAAAGGCCTCGAATGGTCGGTGGTCTTTATTACAGGCTGTGAGGACAGGCTTTTGCCCTGTTCCCTCTTCGGGACAAAAGACTTTGAAGAGGAAAGGCGGCTCTTTTACGTGGGAATGACCAGGGCCCGTTCACGGCTTATTCTTTCCCATGCCGGCAGAAGAAAAATAGCCGGGCGTGTCATGACAATGAAGCCGTCTCCATTCCTTGGCGATATACCCGGTGACCTGTTCAGGCCCCTGGATCGTCGAAAGTGGAAGCCCAAGGGTACGGCACACAAGCAACTGGAACTCTTTAATTAGCCCTGCCCACTGGCTTTCATGAGTCAGAATTTTTCCGACAAGCGCCAAAATTTCTCCCTTTTTCGTGATCGGTCGGTAGGAGGTTTGGTCTTTCGGTCTTGCCGGGACATCCAAAAGAAGAGCTCAAAGATTCTAAAGTTTGTTGAAGAGTTGAAACCTTTCATTTTTTAGACCAAATGGACACTTTAAGGGGCAGGGTTGAGATAACGTCACCTATCAGATTAAGAGGGCTGGCGACATCTGAAAAACATATTTTTGATAGCGAAAACAACCTTTGCAGATATAGATATTTGCCACTACCGTCAAAAGCATTTCTTTCTTCTGAAGTACAGCGTAATATTGTTGCAATTATAAGGCCAGATAGCAGCCCCGCAAAGAAACTTAAGCGATTTCTTTACTGAAATTAATATATTTATAATAATATAGAAGGGTCAGGCGAGGATACCAAAAAGCTTATTTTTTCACAGTAATTCTTTATAATTGCCCACCTTTTTTAAATTTATTAATGGCAGGTCTTGCACATGTCGTATCATGTATTATCTTATCAAAGCATTCCCTGTAGAATCGGTCAAGCCGGGGCACAGGACGAGTGCCTATGTGGATAAGAAACTGTGATTTTGTTATTTTAATCAAGGAGATCCGGGTTCAACTCGATCTGAGCGAGGAAGATTTTGCAAGAGAGGTAGGGGTAAGTTACGCCACCGTCAACCGGTGGGAGAAAGGGCTGTTCATGCCATCCAGGATGTCCTTGAGGCTGGTTGAAATGTATTGCGACCGGATGATCGAGCTGGAAAGGCTACTGCTGCCCGAGGAACTGTAAAGGAGGCCTTATAAGCCGACACAACCCCAATAGATACGTTGACATATTGTTGATTCTGGGTATTTCGGTCATATGGGACGAGACTCTCTGGAATTGGCTGGTGACAGCCTATTTATTGATAAAATTAAGCTCACATTCAAGGCGGCCGATGCTGACCTGGTGAACCGGGCACTCGCCTTTGCGCTGAAAAAATCATCTAACGGCGATTCAACAGGTAATAAGGCCGCCGGTTTGCTTCTTGAACAGGACGCCGATGCGGTCACAATCGCCAGCGCAGTGTTAGCCCCTCTATTGTGGCAAGGCCTAACGGATATAGATGACATCCGGGAAAACTTCCGGCCTGAGGTTGCCGCAACGCTTGAAGACCTAAGCTCACCTTTCATTCCCCCCACAGACACTTATCATTATAACCGTAAAAAAAATATTCATAACCTATTGTCTTCCATAGGCGGTGTTCCCCGAAAGCCGCTTTTATTCATAACTTTTCGTTTGCTGGCTTTGGAATGCGAGACTATTTCCTGTAAGACATCTGCACGAAAGATGGCTCAAGAGACTCTCGATCTTTTCGTGCCCATTGCCAATCAACTGAGTCTTGGCGATCTTCGTCGTCGGCTGGAAGATGCCTGTTTTTACACCCTGGACCCTGAAGGCTATTTAGCTTTGAAGAAAGAAGTCACTCCTATCCAGGCCGATGACGACAGCTGCCTCCGAATCCTGTTGGCAGGCGTCAAAAGGCTGCTCGAAAACAATGGTATTCAGAGTCGCCTTCAGGGTCGAACGAAAAGCTTGCATGGCATCCGCCGTAAAATGACACTCACGGGCAAGACCCTTGAAGAGATCATGGACCGTATCGGTTTGCGGGTGATATTGAACTCGGTCCCTGAGTGCTACACCGTCCTGGGCCTGCTTCACGCACATTTCAAGCCTATTCCCGGCACATTCGATGATTATATAGGCCTTCCCAAGGACAACGGTTATCAGTCCCTGCACACCTGCGTTTACCCGGTTCGAGAGATCTCACATAAACCCATCGAAATTCAGATTCGCACAGAGTTGATGCACATGGAAGCCGAACATGGTGCAGCGGCTCATTGGCGTTACAAAAGCGAGGCTGAGGTCAAAAAGAATGACTACCAACGATTGCAATGGATAGAAGGTCTCGCACATCAGCACGAAAAAGCGGTGAGCACCGAAGCATTTGTCAACCTACTGTATCGGCAGGTGTTCTCGGACCACATGGTGATTTTTGGAAACAGCGGCCGTATTGTCCGCTTGGCCGACAAAGCTACGGTTCGGGATTACCTGAATATCACCAACATCCACATTCCCAAAGGTGGTCTCGTAAAAGTGAATGGCATGATTGCTGATATTGATCAACCCTTAAAGGATGGAGATTCAGTAGAGATTCCTGGAACTGATCAGACATCGATAGGAGAGGCCAAGGCTCATTGGCCAATATTCGGATTTGCAGGTATTGATTCCAGTTATCAGTTTCCTCATCCAAAAAAATCAGAAGATTCTGATATCAGGAGCCCCCCTTCAAATTGAAGGTGTTTCATGGCTGATAAAAAACAGAAAGAAAAAGGAGGATTTGGGAAATGAAGATTAGACCTTTAAATGACAGAGTGCTGGTCCTGAGGATTGAAGAAGAGGAAAAAACCTCAGGGGGAATCATCATCCCGGACACTGCCAAGGAGAAGCCCCAGGAAGGAAAAGTGGTGGCGATCGGACCCGGCAAATTGGACGATGACGGCAAGAGAAACCCTCTCGAAGTCAAAAAGGATGACCGCATATTGTTCGGTAAATATTCGGGAACAGACATTAAGATCGATGGCGTGGAACATCTTATCATGCGTGAGGATGATATCCTCGGGATTATCGACAAGTAGTCAGGGAGGTGTTGAGAAATGGCAAATAAAGAGATCAAATACAGCGCCCAGGCGCGAGAAAAGATGATGAAGGGTGTGGATATCCTGGCCAATGCGGTGAAGGTCACCTTGGGCCCGAAGGGACGGAATGTGATCCTTGAAAAATCATTTGGCTCCCCAAACATCACTAAAGACGGTGTGACCGTGGCCAAGGAGATCGAACTTGAGGACAAATTCGAGAACATGGGTGCCCAGATGGTCAAAGAAGTAGCCTCCAAGACCTCGGACGTGGCAGGGGACGGAACAACAACGGCAACCATTCTTGCCCAGGCTATCTTCAGAGAGGGATCAAAGCTGGTAGCGGCCGGTTCCAACCCCATGTCCATTAAGCGGGGCATTGACAAGGCTGTGGAAAGTGTCGTGGAAGAACTCAAGAAAATATCAAAATACACCAAAGACAAAACGGAAATAGCGCAGGTAGGCACTGTTTCTGCAAACAATGACAAGACCATTGGCGACATTATTGCGGAAGCCATGGAAAAGGTAGGCAAGGAAGGCGTCATCACGGTCGAAGAGGCCAAGAGCATGGAGACCTCCCTGGAGATCGTGGAGGGCATGCAGTTTGACCGGGGTTATTTGAGTCCTTATTTTGTCACCGATCCTGAAAAGATGGAAGCCCACCTGGAAGAACCCTATATTCTGCTCCATGAGAAAAAGCTCAGCAACATGAAGGATATGGTCCCCATACTGGAGCAGATCGCCAAATCGGGTAAACCCCTCCTTTTGATAGCGGAGGATGTGGAAGGTGAAGCCCTGGCCACCCTGGTTGTAAACAAGATCCGCGGGACAATTCAATGCTCTGCTGTCAAGGCACCAGGTTTTGGTGATCGGCGCAAGGCCATGCTGGAAGACATTGCCGTTCTGACGGGGGGCCAGGTGATCAGTGAGGATCTTGGAATCAAACTTGAGAATATCAGCATAAAGGATCTGGGAACAGCCAAGAAGATCACCATCGACAAGGACAACACCACCATTGTGGACGGGGGCGGAAGCAGGAGCGCACTGGAAGGCCGGGTCAAGCAGATCAGGGCCCAGATAGAGGATACGACAAGTGACTATGACCGCGAAAAACTCCAGGAACGTTTGGCCAAACTCATCGGCGGTGTGGCCGTAATCAACGTGGGTGCGGCAACCGAGGCCGAGATGAAGGAGAAAAAAGCAAGGGTCGAAGATGCCCTCAATGCCACCAGGGCAGCGGTTGAAGAGGGCATTGTCCCGGGAGGCGGCGCTGCCTTGGTCCATGCCATAAAAGCCCTTGAAAAGACGACTCTGGAGGGTGAAGAGCAGTTGGGCGTCAACCTGATCAAACGGGCTCTTGAAGAGCCTGTCAGGCAGATTGCCAATAATGCAGGATTCGAGGGATCAGTGGTGGTCCAGAAAGTCATGGACGGAAAGGGTAATTTTGGATTTAACGCTGACACCGGCGAGTACGAAGACCTGGTAAAGGCAGGGATCATCGATCCCACCAAGGTCACCCGATTTGCCCTTCAAAATTCGGCATCCGTGGCAGGGCTCCTCATGACCACGGAGGCTATGGTGGCTGAAAAGCCGGAGGAGAAACAGACACCGGCTGCTCCACCCATGCCGCCTGGTGGGGATATGTATTAAAAGCAAACAGATTAATGCCCGGGTGGAGGAATTCCCTATCCCGGGCTAAATAATTTAAATGCATGAAAAAATCGATCATGATGCATTAAACACGGAAATTGAGCGCGCGCATTTTGTCAGGGCCGTTATTGTGGCAGAGGAGATGGGGTTGCCCGAAGAGGAGATAAGGCCTTTACGATTCAAAGCCCTGGGACAAATGGCCGCCATTTACAGGAATGCCCATGGAACCAGGCAACTTGCCCTTCAATACGGTTTTTCCAGGGAGGAGTTAAAGAAAGTTTTAGAAGAGTGTGCCGATAAAATAAAAAAAGAGGGAAATATAAAACCTCTTGAGCCTTGCTACGATTATCGTACGGGCAAATATCTCTCGTTCGAAGAATGGGTGGATCAGTATTTGAAAATCTGGGACAAACTGTCCCCATAGCTTTTTAAGCCTTTTTTCATTGATGTTCCATCCATTCCTTCTGTCCTGAATTATGAGGAATCGAAATAGGGTATTAGGCACGGGATTTCGGGCAGAGATAAACGGTCTATGTGATTTACATCCGATATTTGGTTATATAGTAATTTAAGTGTCAATCGACCGTGAAGTGACCAGGAGAGTCAGAATGAGATTTATCCTGACTCGGTGGCGTGTTATTTGTTCATGCTGCTCTATTGCAATAGCCTTACGAGCCACTTATCAGAAGATCCAAAACCCCGCCCGAACTCCCTCCAATGAATAGATGTATCATTCGCCTTATCGGAGGATGCGGTCATGGACCAAAGCGCATTATTCGGTGAAGTTCCCACAAGCATTGCCCTTATTGGGAATCACCTTCCCCGGCATTGCGGCATTGCGACCTTTTCAACGGATCTTTTAAATGCCCTTTGCTCTGAAGCCCCTGATATAAAATGGTGGGCCATGGTGATGAACGATACTCCTGAGGGATATCCATATCCCCAAAGAGTACGCTTTGAACTGGACTACAAGAAAATATCCGATTATCGGCTTGCGGCCGATTTCTTGAATATGAACCAGGTAGACGTTGTTTGCCTCCAGCACGAATTCGGCATTTTTGGAGGTAAAAACGGCAGGCACATTCTGGAATTAATAGATAATCTGCGTATGCCCGTGGTCACGACCCTCCACACCGTTCTCAAGGAACCAGATCCGGAGCAGAAAAAAACACTTGAAGAGATAGGTCGAATCTCAGGGCGCCTCGTCGTTATGAGCAAAAAGGCCGAGGCAATACTGAAAGAGACATACAGTATCCTGGAAGAAAAGATCACACTGATCCACCACGGCATACCGGATGTCCCTTTTGTGGACCCTAATTTTTTCAAGGACCAGTTTGGTGTGGAAGGGAAAAAAGTGATCATGACTTTCGGCCTGCTCTCACCGGGGAAAGGGATCGAACATATGATCGATGCACTCCCTGAAATCGTGAAAAAAAATCCGGATACAAGGTATATTGTCCTCGGCGCTACCCATCCCCATATAAAAAAAGTAGAGGGTGAATCATACCGGTTTTCTTTACAGAGGAGGGCGAGGGATTTAGGCGTGGAAAAGTACCTGATATTTCATAACCGATTTGTGGATCTCAAGGAATTGACGGAATTCTTAGGAGCAGCAGATGTTTATGTCACACCCTACCTGAGCAGGGATCAGATTGTCTCAGGCACCCTTGCCTATGCCCTTGGTACGGGAAAGGCGACCATCTCCACCCCTTACTGGTATGCCGAGGAGATGTTGTCGGACGGGCGAGGTCGAATTGTCCCTTTCCGGGATTCAGAAGCCCTTTCTGAGCAGGTCAATGACCTGCTGGATAACGAGATTGAGCGCCATGCCATGCGTAAAAGAGCCTACACCTTTTGCAGGGAAATGGTCTGGAAAGAGGTTGCAAGGAGTTATATGGAAATTTTTGCGGAAGTGAAACACGAAAGAGAGTCACAACCTAAACTCACTTTTTTAACAAAGACCCTTGATGCTATATCTCCTGAGCTGCCTCAGCCGAACCTCGATCATCTCAAGCTTTTAACCGATGATGTGGGTATCCTGCAGCATGCGAAATTTATCGTTCCGGACCGCGCACATGGATACTGCACGGATGATAATGCAAGGGCCTTGATCGCTGTCCTGATGGCCATGGAAACTATTTCAAGAAGAGGCCAATTGCATGATCTTGCCTGCCGCTACTTGAGTTTTTTGAATCATGCCTTGAATGGGAGCAACGGTTATTTCAGGAATTTTATGGGCTTTGATCGAAAATGGCTGGAAGCCTCCGGTTCGGAGGACAGTCATGGTCGTGCCATATGGAGTTTAGGGATGGCGATAGCCTTTTCAAGGTCAGAAAATCTTACAGGAAATGCCCTGCACCTTTTTGAAAAAGCCCTCCCCTCTATGTCTACCTTCAGTTTTCCAAGGGCCATGGCCTTCGCCCTTGTGGGCATCCATGCCTACTTGAGAAAATTCAGTGGTGATAGTGAAGTCAGGCGTATTTGTGCCTGCCTTGCAGACAAGCTCTTTAAGATCTATCAGGACAATGCCACTGATGATTGGCCCTGGATAGAGGATATTGTCACTTACGCCAATGGGAAGATATCCCAGGCTTTACTTCTTTCGGGACAGTGGCTTCAAAAAGGAGACATGATTGATGCTGGATTGCGCTCACTTGAATGGCTTGTTCAGATTCAGACTGATCCCGGGGGGCACTTTGTACCAATCGGTAACCGGGGATGGTTTACACGGAACGGAGAACGAGCGCGGTTTGACCAGCAGCCCCTTGAGGCACAGAACATGATTGAAGCCTGTATTGAGGCCTATCATGTTACCCACGACAGGAAATGGATAGAGGAGGCGCGGCGCATCTTTGAATGGTTCCTGGGAAGAAATGACCTTAACGCACCGCTTTATGACTACACCACGGGCGGGTGCCGGGACGGTCTTACAGCAGACGGCCCAAATCTAAACCAGGGAGCTGAGTCAACACTGGCGTGGCTCCTTTCTCTTTTTAAATTTCATCATCTCATGGATTCGCAAGCGGGAGCAAAGCATCCAACAGAATCTGGAAAGGTAAAGTATGAAGAACGATCCGATAGTCATGATTAGCTCCTATCCGCCACGGCTGTGTGGAATTGCCACTTTTACCGAGGAGGCACGGGAATTCATTCAGAAAGCGAATACTGACCGGGATGTCCTGGTCCTCTGCCATAATGACGGGCAAGGGGACGGGGTATTCCCGTTGATCGACATGCATCGTCAGGATTGGTGGAGACCTGTTGCAAAAAAGATCAAAGAGCTGAATCCCTATGCTGTTCATCTGGAGCATGAATACGGTCTTTATGAATACATCGATGACAGGGGTTTAGGTGACGGTAATGATGGTTTTTTGAACCTCCTTGAGGCGATCGGGGATCTTCCGACAGTAGTGGAACCTCATACGGTGCATGGAAGACTGAGGGATTTTGAAGCTAACTTCATCTATGAACTTTCCCAGCGAGCGGATGTGATTCTGTTTAAGTGCCACTACCAGAAATGGAGGCTCGATTGGACCTGTCCAGGATATGGGTGGAGGACGCCTCAAAACATCATGGTTGTGCCCCACGGTGCCAGGCCGGACATGAGATTAGGGATTCATGAAATACCAGCTATCAGGGAAGAACTCGGATTCGATAAGATGGGTCTGGCAGACCATCTTGTAGGTATGATCGGCTGGATACAATCCAACAAGCGGTGGGATATCCTTCTTTCTATGTGGGAAGAGATTCACGAACAAATAAAGCTTCGCTGCGGGATGGAATGGGATCTTCTTGCAGCGGGTGCCATGAGAGATCCGAACCATCAGGGGGATTATGAGCGATGGAAGGCGGGTGCGCTTGATCTTCAACTCAAAGGGATAGCACATTACTACGAGTTCATTCCCAGGGGAGATTTGTATTACAAGGTGATGGGAGCCTGCGATTTTATCGTTTTACCATCGACCGATGAGACCCAGTCAGGCACTCTCGCACGCATCATCTTCATGGGAAATTGTTGCTCGGCAGTATAACCAGGCCTATGAACTGGCACACGAGGCCAAGAGAACCGGAAAACCTGTAATTATTGAACCGGAGTTTTGAGTTAGGAAAGGTTGTAGAGCGATATGACAGATAATGTGAAGAGACAAAAAGAGAATCCCCAACCACAGGAGATTTTCCGGCGTCACCTGGATAATCCAATTATCAGAGAAAAGGATCTTCCTTATCCTGCCAACGCCGTTTTCAATGCCGGTGCTACAAGGGTTGGTGATGAAACCGTGCTTTTAATGAGGGTTGAGGACAGGCGGGGGATCTCCCACTTAACCGTAGCGAGAAGCAAGGATGGGATCACCGACTGGAAAATCGATCCTCAACCTACCCTGTTTTCCAGTCCGCAAACTCATCCAGAGGAGGTTTGGGGTATCGAGGATCCCAGAATCAGCTATATTGAAGAAGAAAATCTTTGGGTCATCGTCTATGTTTCCTACTCCAGAGGCGGGCCTCTCGTTTCCCTTGCCACAACCCGGGACTTCAAGAACTTTGAGCGAAAAGGGGTGGTGATGCCTCCTGAGGACAAGGATGCAGCCATTTTTCCATCCAGGTTCAACGGCCGCTGGGCCATGCTCCACAGACCTGTACCCGCTTTTGCCAACGTGGGCGCTCATATCTGGATTTCCTTCAGCCCGGATATGAAGCATTGGGGTGATCACCAGATCGTGGTACCCGCCCGCAGGGGCGCATGGTGGGATGCCAACAAGATCGGCTTGTCGCCGCCGCCGCTGAGGACGGATAAGGGGTGGCTTATCCTGTATCATGGGGTTCGGATGACCGCAAGCGGATGCCTTTACAGGCTCGGCCTTGGGCTGCTTGACCTGAACGATCCCACAAAGCTGCTCGCCCGATCTGACGAGTGGGTCTTTGCTCCCCAGGAAGATTATGAAATCGTAGGTGAGGTGGACAAGGTCGTCTTCCCCTGCGGATGGGTTTCCGAAGGAGACAATCTCCGCCTCTATTACGGCGGGGCGGATAAGCGCATTGCATTGGCAACGGCCCGTTTATCAGAGGTGATGGAATGGCTGGAAAAACACAACCGACCGGATTGGGAGTAATATCATGAGAATCGCAATGCTCTCTCCGATTGCCTGGCGCACGCCGCCGGCACACTATGGCCCCTGGGAAAACGTCGTTTCGCTCTTGACGGAGGGGCTAATGCGTCGCGGCCTGGACGTCACCCTCTATGCCACGCAGAATTCGGAGACCGGGGGAAGACTCGTGGGCGTCTGTCCCCGGGGATACGAAGAGGATAAAGACCTTCTACCCAAGGTGTGGGAGTGCCTCCATATTTCGGAGCTTTTCGAGCGGGGGGATGAATTCGATCTGATCCATAACCATTTCGACTTTCTGCCCCTGACCTATATGAACATGACCGGCACCCCGGTGCTTACCACCATCCACGGCTTTTCCTCACCCAAGATTCTACCGGTCTACAAAAAATATAACGGCCGTGGCTATTATGTGGCGATCAGTAAGGCCGACAAAGACCCGGGGATCGATTACATTGCCACGATCCATCATGGAATAGACCTGGATCGGTTCATCTTTCAATCAAAGCCCGGGGATTACCTGCTCTTTTTCGGCCGTATTCACCACGAAAAGGGGACCAGGGAGTGTATCGATATTGCCAAAAGGAACGGAATGAGGCTCGTGATCGCCGGCATTGTGCAGGACGAGTCCTATTTTGAACGCCACGTCAAGCCCTACCTGGATGAAGAAAGGATCGTCTATGTGGGGAGCGCAGGGCCTGAAAAGAGGAATGAATTGCTCGGCGGGGCCTATGCGCTACTCCATCCCATCAACTTTGATGAGCCGTTCGGCCTTTCCGTGGTCGAGGCCATGGCCTGCGGCACCCCGGTGATTGCCGTCAACAGGGGCAGTATGGCCGAGGTGATTGCCCATGGAAAAACAGGCTACCTGGTTTCGGACGCTCTGGAGATGGCGGAGATGGTCTCCAGGGTGAAAGAGATCGATCGAGCCGAATGCCGCAGGTGGGTGGAGGAGAGGTTCACGGCAGATCGCATGGCGGCGGACTATATCCGCGTCTACGAGCGGATACTTGAACAAAAAAAGCGGGAAGACCACCGTCCATGGGGCTTTTACGTGGTTTTGTCGGATCAGCCTGATCATAAGGTCAAAAGGATTACGGTGTATCCCGGGAAAAGGCTCAGCTATCAGAGGCATCAGCAGCGATCCGAGCATTGGCACGTGGTGGCAGGGAAGGCCGTAGTGACCCTTGACGGCCAGGAGGTCATTCTTTCAGAGGGAGAATCCATAGATATCCCTCGTGGAGGGGCGCACCGCATAGCCAATCGTGGTGACCGAAATATGGTATTCATCGAGGTACAGCGAGGTACTTACTTCGGGGAGGACGACATCCAGCGGCTGGAGGATGATTATGGCCGTTTGAAGTTCGAGGAGGGCTCAAATCCTTCAATTCGGCAGGCTGCAATGGAAGGTCTGGTCAAGCGTTACTCCAAAAATCCGATCCTCACCAAGGATGACGTGCCCTATCCTGTGGAGACGGTCCACAATGCCGGTGTGGTGAAATATAAAGACAGGTACATCATGCTGTTCAGGGCTCACATTCGAAACGGCAGGTCCATCATCGGCATTGCTGATAGTGATGACGGGTTTCAATTCAAGGTCAGGCCCGAGCCTTTTATGACCCCGCACAAAGAGGGGGCCTTTGCGATCTACGAGGAATTCGGCGTCGAAGATCCGCGTATCTGCCCGTTGGGGGGTGTATATCTGATAACCTACAGCGCCTATTCACGGTACGGCGTTCGAATCGGCCTGGCCCAGACGAGTGATTTCAAGGTGCCTGTTCGACTCGGATTCATCACCCGGGCAGACCACCGCAACATCGTCATTTTCCCGGAGAAATTCAATGGCCGATATGCCCGGCTGGACCGTCCCCATACGGAAAATATGCCCTGGACCATATGGCTCTCTTACTCAGGCGACCTGGTTCACTGGGGAGGTTCAAGGGTTATTATCAAGCCCGAAAGGTATCACTGGGATGAGATGAAGATCGGACCCGGGGCAACACCCATCAAAACAGAGAAGGGATGGCTGAATATATACCATGGCGTATTCAAGACCATGGACGGCGCTGTCTATCGACTGGGAGTCGCCCTTCATGATCTTAAGGACCCTTCACGTGTCCTGGGGGTTGCAGATGAGTGGATCCTTCAGCCGGAGGACCCGTGGGAAGTATCAGGATATGTTCATAATGTTGTTTTTTGTTGCGGAGCCGTTCCCGAGGAGGATGGATCGATAAAAATCTACTGGGGCGGGGCCGACACGGTCATGTGTGCGGGGACAGCTCAGATTTCGGATCTTGTTGATCTGTGTCTTAACAAATGCCGACTAGCACTGGGCACATAAATCATTAGAGAAAGATAAGAAGGAAATATCTAATCTTATGGATGACAAGAGCGACTACTACGACATCCTGGGCGTGAACCGAAACGCGTCGGATGAGGAGATTAAGAAGAGTTATCGCCAAATGGCCCTGACATATCATCCGGACCGGAATCCAGGAGACAAGGAAGCCGAGGAGCGTTTCAAGGAGGCAGCCGAGGCCTATGAAGTCCTTCGTGATCCTGAAAAACGTCAAATATATGACCGTTATGGCCATGCAGGGCTTCAGGGAACCGGTTTTCAGGGGTTCAGGGGTTTCGATGATATTTTCTCTTCCTTCGGGGATATCTTTGACGATTTCTTTAGTTTTGGCAGCGGTTCACGCTCTCGCAGGCGGGCAAGGAAAGGCTCCGATCTTCAATATGACCTGAAGATCAGCTTTCTTGATGCGGTCTTTGGAAAGGAAAAAGAGATCGAGATCCCAAAGGTCCAGACCTGTCAGAGCTGCAATGGAACAGGCGTGGAGAGAGGATATCAGAGAGAAGCCTGCCGGGCCTGCGGAGGCAGGGGCCAAATCGTGCGGTCCCAGGGATTTATCCGTATTGCCACAACGTGCCCGAGCTGCGGAGGCGCGGGTGAGGTCATTACCCATCCCTGTAGAGAATGCAGGGGTACCGGCCGGGCTCAGGTGAGAAAGAAGATTAATGTGAAAATTCCGCCGGGTGTTGATAATGGTATGAGCCTGAAATTGACCGGCGAGGGTGGGCAAAGTTCCAATGGAGGACCTCCTGGAGACCTTTATGTCCAGATCCATGTCGAACCGCACGAATTTTTCGAAAGGCAAAAAGATGATGTGATTTGTCGTGTTCCCATTTCATTTGTGGACGCCGCCTTGGGAGCTACCCTGGAGATTCCGACCCTTGATGGATCTGAAAGGCTCCACATCCCGGAAGGAACACAACCTGGAGACGTTTTAAGATTAAGGGACAAAGGTATCTCAAGGTTACGAGGACAGGGGCGGGGAGACCAGGTCGTCATCCTGGATGTACGAATACCCAAAAAACTGAGTAAAGAACAGGAAGAACTGCTCAGGGAGTTTGCCAGGCTGGAATCCTAGAAGAGATTCAAAACACAGGCTATCACATGCCGGTCATTCTATGTACAGCATACCCGGAGTATAGGGTTAATCTAAGATCGGATTGGTTAAAGCACCTCATTGATCCGATCCTTGAGAATGGATATCAATTTGTGACACCGATATATCTCCGGCACAAGTACGATGGAACCATTAGCACAAATATCGTATACAACCTAACCCGTTCCCTTTACGGCAAGAGAATTCGGCGTCCCATGGGAGGGGATTTGGCCATTTCAAGAGATTTAGCCAAATATTATATCGAGCAGGATGTATGGATGACAGATGTGGCACGGTTCGGGATCGACATATGGATGACAACCAGTGCCATGACCCAGGGATTTCGTATATGCCAGTCCAATTTAGGTGTAAAGATCCATGACGGCAAAGATCCCGGCCGATACCTCGGGCCTTTCTTTCGACAGGTTCTCTGGACCCTGTTTTACCTCATGGAACATCATGAAGGCTACTGGAGGGGCATCAAGGGAAGCGAGCCTCTGGAGATCCTGGGTTATGTGGAATCAATGGAGCCAGAGCCGGTAAGTATCAATGCTGATGAGATGATGGAACGATTTAGTACAGGTTACCAGCAATTCGCGTCACTGTGGAGGGAAATCTTCTCCGAGGCCGTTTTTGACGAGATAGATCAATTGGCTCGTTTTGGATCTAACGGCCTGTATCTTCCCACTGAAACATGGGTTCGCATTGTGTATGAACTGGCCTCAGTTTTTCATCGCTGGACCGTCAACAGGAGCAAACTCCTCGATCTTATGGTACCCCTCTATTATGCGCGTGTGGCCTCATTTGTCAAAGAGACGTGGGAAATGTCCTCACAGGAAGCAGAATATCTTGTAGAGGAACAGGCGATAAAGTTCGAAGAAGACAAAGATTACTTGTTGCAGGTTTGGGATCAAAGTCCTGTAAAACACAAAAAGGCAGTTGGGTTTTAATATGAAATTTTTCGTAAAGGAAGCCTTGAATGACGAAGATATTAAAATAAATCAAGACAGAGGGTTCCTTTTTCAGTAGATCTGTTGTGCCTTCCAAACTGGAATGTAAAAAAGAAACTGAGAGGCATATCCTCTGAAACGCGATAAGAGAATGGATATAGAGCCATTAAAAAGAGAGGAGGTATTAAGGATGAATAGCAAAATAAAGATCGCCGTTGCAGGTGTCGGGAATTGCGCCAGTTCCTTGATTCAGGGAATACATTATTACAGGGATAAAAGCCCCGAAGATGGTATTGGCCTGATGCACTGGGAGATCGGGGGATACACACCCGCGGACATAGAGGTGGTGGCAGCTTTTGATATCGATAAACGCAAGGTAGGAAAAGACGTCAATGAGGCTATTTTTTCCAGACCAAACTGTACAAAGGTCTTTTGGCCAGGTCTCACCCCAACCGGTGTAACAGTCAAAATGGGCAGGATCCTTGATGGTGTTTCCGAACACATGAAGGAGTATGATCCAAAACATACGTTTTTACCGGAAGAAGGGCAGGAGCCAGGGATAAAAGACGTGGTAGACATTCTCAAGGAGTCAGGGGCGGAGATATTACTGAACTACATGCCCGTGGGCTCTGAAGAGGCCACACAGTTCTATGCGAATTGTGCACTCGAGGCCGATGTCGCATTTATCAACAATATGCCAGTATTTATTGCCAGCAGCCCCGTTTGGGCAAAGCGATTTAAGGCGAAAAATATCCCTCTCATCGGTGACGATATTAAGTCACAGTTAGGTGCTACCATTACCCATCGCATCCTGACGGATCTCTTTAAAAAACGGGGTGTGAAATTGGAGCGAACTTACCAGCTGAACACGGGAGGCAATACGGATTTTCTGAATATGCTAAATCGTCACCGACTGAAATCGAAGAAAAGATCGAAAACAGAAGCGGTTCAGTCGGTGACTGCCCGAAGATTGGATAATGAGAATATTCATATAGGTCCCAGCGATTATGTGCCATGGCAGAAGGACAACAAGATCTGTTTTATAAGAATGGAAGGAAAACTCTTTGGTGACGTGCCCATGGAGCTGGAGCTTCGTTTATCCGTGGAGGATTCACCCAACTCTGCAGGTGTGGCCATTGACTCTATTCGATGTGCCAAAATGGCCCTTGAGCGTGGCATTGGTGGTGTTCTTGAGGCACCGTCTGCCTATTTCTGTAAACACCCGCCTCGCCAGTTCACTGATGACGAGGCATTTCAAATGGTGGAGGAATTTATTTTAGCTGATAGGATCAAATACCATGAAATGCTTGATTATCGCAGCCGGAAAAGGGAGAAGACTACAACCCCGATACAGTAGCAAGCCTCTTGCCCCTGTGCTTGGTATACCACTCATAGAGAGAGTGATTCGGGCCGCTGTTAGCGCAAGGGTGAAGGATTTTTATGTTGTTACGGGGCACAAAAGGGCTGAGGTTTCCCGCTTTTTAGAACAATTGGCGGAGAGATGCCAGGTCAGTATCAATCCTATTCATAACAGTGAATGGGACAGAAAAGAAAACGGCCTGTCTGTCCTCAAGGGAAAGCCCTACATGAGGGAAAATTTCCTTCTCATGATGGCCGATCACATCTTTGATCCGGCTTTGCTAAACGGACTGCTTAAAAACAGGCTTTCAGACGGTGAGGTTATTCTTGCCGTGGACAAGAATGTAGAGAATTCCTTCATTGATATTGTTGATGCAACAAAAGTGCGGACCTTTGATGGCATATTAGAGGACATTGGAAAGGGTCTCAAGGATTACAATGGTTTGGATACCGGCCTGTTCTATTGCACACCGGGGGTATTTACAGGCATTGAAAGAAGTATTTCAGAAAATGGAGACAGCTCTTTGACCGGCGGCATCCGTTGCCTCTCTAAAGAGGGAAACGTCAATGTGTTTGATATAGGACAGAAGTTTTGGGTCGATGTGGATGATCCCTTATCCCTAAAAAAGGCGGAGAATTTTCTTTTGCGGGATCTTCGTTGCAAACAAAGTGATGGCCCTATTTCCAGATACCTTAACAGGCCCTTGTCCATCAGGCTGTCTCGATATCTGGCCGGATTTCCCATTACGCCCAACCAGATATCGTTCATATCTTTTCTGCTTTCTATACTTGCCACCGGTCTCTTCGTTGCTGGAGGCTATGTAACGCTCCTGCTGGGAGGGATAATCGCCCAGTTTGCTTCTGTTCTTGACGGTTGCGACGGCGAGGTGGCAAGGCTCAAGTTCCAAGAAAGCGATTATGGGGGATGGTTTGATGCCGTCCTTGACCGGTATGCAGACGGGTTCCTGCTCTTTGGCCTTTCCTGGCATGCTTACGGGGCCAGCATGCAATGTTTGGCGGTTTTCGCGGGATTTATGGCCATTCTTGGTTCATTTATGGTCAGTTATACGGCAGATAAGCATGACGCCCTTATGTTAAGGAGGATGAAATTTCGTTTTAGAATAGGACGGGATATCAGGATATTTTTAATATTCCTTGGTGCCTTGCTCAATCAGGCACTCTGGACATTGGTTGTTATCGCAATCCTTATGAATTCGGAAACTGTAAGAAGGATATACGTCTGCAAACCCAATGAATAATATAGAACTTTTAAAAAAAGAGATAATAAGACTTATCGAAGGATCAGAAGTGCCTGAAGATCCTGTGCACGCTCAAAATACATTGGAATGGCTATTGAAACTAAAACCGGATGCCGATGAGGCATTGCAGATTGCAGCCCTTGGACACGACATTGAGCGTGCCATGGATGACCGCAAAGTGAGGAGTCATGAATATGATGATTTTAAAGATTTCAAGACCGCCCATGCAGAAAACAGCGCCCTGATCCTTAAGGAGATCATGGAGGATTTCGAGATAGAAAAGGACCTCATAGAAGAAGTCTATCAGCTTGTATGCCATCATGAGACCGGAGGTGATCCACGGTCTGACCTGATCCGTGATTCGGACGGGTTGTCATTTTTTGAGGTGAATTTACCGCTTTATTTCGAGCGTGAAGGCCTGGAAAAGGCTTTGGAGCGATGTCGCTGGGGATACAACCGGTTAACCCCCAAGGTTAAACCCATGCTCAGGGAGCTTGGTCATGATAACGATGAAATTACTAAACTCGTAAAGTCAGTTTCCAAATAGGTTAGCCATCATAAAGGTGTTACTCATTTACAGGGTGACATTTACTCTCATTTACGGATTTCATTCGAATGTAAAAAGGGATTGAGCGCTAACCGTTAACAGGAGCAAACTCCTCGATCTTGCAGCGCTCCTCTATAATGCATTTGTGGCCTCTTTTGTCAGAGAGACGTGGGAAATGTCCTCACAGGAGGCAGAAAATCTTATAGAGGAGCAGGCGATAAAGTTTGAAGAGGACAAAGATTATTTGTTGAGGATTTGGGATCAAGGCCCTGTAAAGCACAAAGAGGCGGTTGGATTTTAAGATGAAATTTGTCGTAAAGGAAAGCTTGACTGATGCAGATGTTCAATCGGGCCTACGGGCCGTCATCAGAGACGGGATGGCCAGCCAGGCTATGGCCACTCTTACCAGTGGTGCCTTTCTTGTGGCCTTTGCATTAAAGCTCGGGGCATCAAACCTTGAAATCGGCCTCTTGGCTGCTCTCCCACCCCTTATGCAGCTTTTACAGATACCATCAATCTATCTGGTTGAGAAGATAAAAATCAGGAGGGCAATCAGTACTTATGCATCAACAATCAGGCGTCTTCCCTGGCTTATGATTGCCCTGATACCTTTTTTATCCTCCCCCGAAACCGGACTGGTTATCATCCTTATTAGTGCCATTTTGCTCAATTCAGCTTTTGGTGCGGTTTCCAACTGTAGTTGGAATTCATGGATGCGGGATCTTATAACGCAGGAGCGGTTGGGGCACTTTTTTTCCAGACGAATGAAATTGTCGACCGGTCTGGGAATAGGCCTTTGCATTGCCGCAGCATTTTGTATTGATTACTGGAAAAGATTGTTCCCCGATAAAGAAATGTATGCCTACTCTTTCCTTTTCCTTGTCGGGTTTATCGCCGGAATGATTGGTGTGTATTTTATATCCACCATTCCAGAGCCAAGGATGTCAGAAGGGCATGAAAAAATAAATTTTTTAAATATGCTTGTTCGACCTTTTGAGGATATCAATTTCAGAAGCCTGGTCATGTTCCTCGGTTCCTGGAATTTTGCCATCAATCTGGCCGCGCCCTTTTTCACGGTTTATATGCTTCAAAGGCTTGGGCTCGAGATGTCCTTGATCATTGGATTGACCGTCCTCAGTCAACTGATGCATTTTGCGTTTTTGGGTCTATGGGGCAAATTTACGGATCGTTTCAGCTTTAAGTCTGTCCTTGGTATCAGCAGGCCTCTATTCGTATTATGCATACTCGCCTGGGCTTTTACCACCATGCGCGAGAGAAATATATTAACAGTGCCTTTATTGATTGTCATACACATTTTCATGGGGATATCAACGGCCGATGTCAATCTGGCGTCGGGAAATATAGGGCTAAAGCTTGCGCCAAAGGGATATGCCACAGCCTACCTTGCCGGGAATAACCTGGTTAATTCAGTAGCTGCCGCCATCGCCCCCATATTAGGAGGCCGGTTTGCAGACTTCTTTGCCAGCAGGGAGCTTTCCATGGTGCTGAACTGGAAAAGCCCCGGAAAAGAACTGGCTATTCAGACGTTGAACTTTCAACACTGGGATTTCTTTTTCCTGTTTGCATTCCTGATTGGCCTTGTCGCCATATACCAGTTGCGAAAGATAAAGGAACAAGGCGAAGTCGAAGAAAAAATTGCTATCAAGGAACTGCTCTCAGAGGTTAGGTCTGACATGAGAGACCTCTCAAGCGCAGGTGGCCTTCGCAAGCTCGTTATTTTTCCGTTTTCAATCATGAGGGTCCTCAAGAAAAGTATGATCCAATGAATGAAAGACGGAAGATAATGGAGTCAAAAAGGAGGTGCACGCATGACGGAGCATAATTTTCATTCGGTTGAAACAAAAGGATTGGGGATGATTCCCCAGCATACCCAGGAGATCGTTTTCAACCAGATCACGCATATCTTATCACGAATTCAAGGAGGGATTACACCTAAAGCGGTGGAAAAAATACTTCGAATTGCTGAGAGCCTTGACAGAAACAGGGAATACTCCCGCGAGATTAAAGGACTGAGAAAAGCCATCGAGGGTGACCACCCGTACCTGCGATTTTTCGACCTGATCGGGAAGAAAAGCCTGCCGTGCCGGGAGAAGCTGTTCAGGAATTTCTTTATCAACGCCGTTTTTAACGGCAACAAGATCAGAGCGGATTTTTACAGGAAACATCGTATCTCCAGACCCTTCTTTTTCGTCATTTCACCGACCATGAATTGTAACCTCCGGTGCCTCGGCTGCTATGCCGGCAATTATCCACGGAAAGAGAATTTGTCCCGTGAAGTCATTGACAGGATACTGGAAGACGCCAGGGCAATGGGGATCTATTTTGTCACGGTCTCCGGAGGGGCAGTACCGCCTGAAGCATCGACATGTGTACAGGCTTCCACAGAGTCTTTCAACTTGGTTTGCTGAGGAGCAATCATGCCTATCTATGAATACGAGCATTTGAAAAAGGGTTGTCTCCGCGGAGAGGTCTTCGAGGTCGCCCAGTCCGTTCACGACACTCCTTTAACCCATTGCACAGAGTGCGGAGGACCTGTAAGGAGGATCATTTCGAGGACCAATATCAGTACGCCGAAAACGAACAGCGAACTCCGTGATCTCGGTTTTACCAAGCTTGTCAGGCGAGATGACGGTGTCTACGAGAACGTGACCGCGCGAGACGGCGAGAGCAAGGTAATGCTCCGCGACAAACCGGAGACATATCCGAATCTGAAAAAAACGATCAGGGACTGATCCCAAGTATGGAAACCCGAGCACAACATTCCGAGATTACTGAAACCTACCAGGCTGGATCAGGGATGCCTGTCTTGACGGATCAAAGGCGGCTTCTTTTAAAGGAACTTTTCGCCCTTCCAGGGAGAGACATACTGAATAAAATCCTGGACCTGGATAATCCCAGAGAAATGGTCCAGGCGCTTCCCTGTGAAGACTTCTTCTGGCTGATCAAGAAAGTGGGAGAAGAAGACTCTGTGGCTCTCCTTGAACTGGCCTCCGTGGATCAGTGGCAGTATCTCCTTGACCTGGAAATATGGGAAAAAGACCGTCTGGATATACCCCATGCTTCTCGCTGGATGAGCCTGTTGAAGCAGGCCGATTGCAGGAAGCTCGTCAAATGGCTCTTCAGCGAGGGGCAATACCTCGCCCATTATCACTTTTTCAGGACTCTTGAAGTCGTGGTGATAAACGACAAGGATGAGGTTTTTGATATTCCAGAGGGGTTTTTCAGCCTCGATGGTGTATTCTACATAAGGGTTCTTGATCCCCAATACCGGCAGAGCATGGAGCATATCATTCGCGTTATGGCCGATGAAAACACTAACAAGTACCAGGCCCTTTTGCTTGGGCTGGCAGGCGTGCTCCCTGCTGAAGTGGAAGAAGAGATATACAGGCTGAGGAACGTGCGGTTGGCTGAGCACGGGTTCCTGCCATACGAAGAAGCCATAGCCGTTTACGCCCCCCTGGATCCTGCGGTTCTCGAAAAGGAGGAAAGGCAGGACTTCCTCGAAATCATTCATGACAGCGAGATCCGCGCAACGGTCCCCCTTATGCCTCTCTCCCAGACCGGTACGCAGAATGTGTTCATAGATGTAGTGGGCCATATAGGGGATCCTATCTTTCTGGACAGATTAAGACTGGAATTTGCAGGTCTTGCCAACCAGATCCTATCTGCCGATGGAGCCATAACCCCCGACATGGAAGGCTTGGTTGAGGCATGCAAGAAGGCAGCCCGGCTGATTAATCTCGCGATTGAAAGGGCCTGCAGCCGTGATCTTTTATCGGCAGAGAAACTCTTGAGGTCTCATTCCCTGGTGACCCTGTTTCGGGTTGGATTTGGGATGGGGCTAAAACTCAAATGGGAGGTGGAGAGCTGGCTAAAGGGGAGCTGGTTTTACGGGCAAGGATTGGAACCCGGTTTCTGGGGTGGTTATCGTGGAGGGATTCTAAAAGGCCTCCTGAAGAAAAGACCCCAAGTTTTCATTGGGTCGGAGCAAAGGGAAGAATACAAAGACTTTGAATGGATTTCCGAACTCAGTGAATGTTTGGACATTCTTCGTGAATTGATGGTGCTGGATGGACTGCTGGAGAAACTCGTGGAGTCCCATCCTCTAAAAGAAGAGATCATTCATTCCCCGGAGCTAACATTTCATCCAATCCTTTTCAACCTTTGGGCACGCCTTTTATTGAATATGGAACCCTCTTTTTCCGGGATATCCTTGGAGAAGGCAAAAAGTTTGTTTTCTAGACTAAGAGGCCGTAGCAGAAAACCGCCGTACAGAATGGACAACTTTAAGGGGCACTTTGTCAGAAATTTTATGGCTTATGGCTCGGATGCTGATCCTGAAGCGGCATCTATTCTTGAATATACATTATCCCGGATATGGGAAGAATTTAGTGATGAGCATGAGTATGTATCTGTCAATGATCTGGAGGGGAGGTACTCTAGATTTTTGATGATTGAGATATCTGGCTGAATGCTCTTCTTGGTAAGCCTAACATTGTCTACATATTTGCTGATGTTAAAACCATGCCATTTCAGGCGTGGCTTTCTTTTAAAAATGGGAAACCCAATCATATCAAGATAGGAGGGGATTGATCAATGGATATACAGGAGCTCACGCAGAGAGTCGAGAATGAGAGCCTGGTTATTCGGCAGATTATGGCGGAAATAGAAAAAGTGATTGTGGGCCAGAGAGACCTCATTAGCAAGATGTTGATAGGACTCCTCTGCGACGGTCACCTGCTCCTGGAAGGCTTGCCGGGCCTTGCCAAGACGACGGCCGTAAAAACCCTGGCAGCGACAATCCGGACGACCTTTCAACGAATACAGTTCACTCCCGATCTTTTGCCTGCGGATATTCTCGGAACCCAGGTCTATAGGCCGGATAACGGGTCCTTCGAGATTAAAAAAGGCCCTATATTTCACAATATTATCCTGGCGGACGAGATCAACCGAGCCCCCTCAAAAGTGCAGAGCGCGCTTCTGGAAGCCATGCAGGAACGACAGGTCACCATAGGGGATAAAACCTTCTACTTGGAAAATCCTTTTTTAGTCCTTGCAACACAGAATCCCATTGAACAGGAGGGAACCTATCCCCTCCCTGAGGCCCAGATAGACCGGTTCATGATGAAGATCAAGGTTGATTACCCGTCGGAGCAGGAAGAGAGGGAGATCATGGACCGGGTATATAAGGGAACCATAGAAAATATTTCCGGTGTTGTGGAAGTGTCTGCCTTAGAATCTGCCCGGGAGGTGATGCAGGCCATCCACATGGAAGATAAGCTTATTGATTACATTGTCCGCCTTACCCGGGCGACGAGAACCCCTGGTGAATTTGGTCTGGATATCGGCCCCATGATCAGCTACGGGGCATCGCCAAGGGCATCTATCTGGCTTGGGATGGCATCGCGGGCCTGTGCATTTCTAAATAGCCGGGGCTATGTGACACCACAGGATATAAAATCCATGGCCCCTGATATACTCAGGCATCGAATCATCCTGAGCTATGAGGCGGAGGCAGAGGGCAAAACAGTCGATAATATCATAGACGTGTTGCTTGAGCGCATTGAGGTCCCTTAGCATGCTGTCGGAAGAACTCCTTAAAAAGATCCAGGGTTTTCATTTCAAGACCAGACACATGGCCAATGACCTGTTTGCCGGGCAATATGAAAGCGCATTTAAAGGGCGCGGAATGGAATTTTCCGAGGTCAGGGAATACATGCCGGGTGACGATATACGCTCCATTGATTGGAACGTATCGGCCCGGTTCGGGCACCCCTTTGTAAAGGTCTTTCACGAGGAGCGGGAACTTACGGTCGTACTCCTGCTGGACCTTTCCGGATCCCATCTGTTCGGCACCCGGAAAAAATTCAAGAGAGAACTCCTGGCCGAGGTAGCGGGAATGTTGGCCTTTCTGGCCATCAGGACAAACGATAAGGTAGGTGCCATACTATTCGGCTCACAGATGGAAAAGTATATCCCCCCCAAAAAGGGGACTCCCCATGTCTGGAGGCTTATCAAGGAGATATTTACCTATGAGCCCTCGAATTTAATGACCGATATCAAGGCAGCCATTGACTATATGAACCGGGTGGTTAAACGTCATGCCATTGTCTTCCTTATATCCGACTGCATGGACCGGGGCTTTGAAAAGCCCTTTAGAATGGCATCCAGGAAACATGATCTCACCGTTATCCGGGTATCTGATCCTGCGGAGGAAGATCTCCCCGATCTGGGCCTTATACACCTTCGCGATCCGGAGACAGGCCAGGTGTCCCTGATTAATACCCGGAGCAGGGCCTTGAGGGAAAGGTGGCAACGATATCGAAGAGACCAGGAGGCCTATCTATCCGAACTGCTTCGAAGCACAGGCGTGGACCTGGTGGATATCAGGACAGATGGCTCGGTTGTTGAACCTTTGGTGAGGCTGTTTGATCAAAGAAGAACGCGGTTGTTGTGAGGCTTTGTCACAGCAAAATTATTGTACTGATTTCGATCTGTTAGGGAAGAAGGAATAGGGGAATGAAGTATTGGGGCCATAAGAGAAGCAGGGTTCTGCTCTTGCCTTTCATTTTGTCTGTGCTTGTGCTTTGCGGGGTAAATATCTTTCTAGTTGAGGATGCAGTGGCCGGTGAAAAAAGTCCGGCACCGGAGCTAACAGCATCCCTTGACCGGAAATCGGCCCGGGTTGGAGATATGGTCTGTCTTGCTCTTCGCTATCGTCTGCCTGCCAGCGCCCGGCTTCACGAAAAAACTGAGATCAAAGGGATCGAAGGGGTCACCATAATAGACCGTGTTAAAAAGATGGGCTGTATTAAGATAAGGTTTCTTGTGGACCGGTTGGGGGAGTGGAAAATCGGACCCATCAGCCTTACCTATGTGGATAAGAACGGAGAAGAGGGGACCATGAATGCAGGCCCGATCTCCCTTAAAGTACTTTCCAACCTGGGTGAAAAACCCGAGGAGGCCAGGCTCAGGCCCATCCAGGATATCATCCCCGTAGAGCCAATATGGCTGAAATACATGCCCTGGGCAGTCGCTCTCGCAGGTATCCTTTTTATCATCGGGGCCTTGACGTGGTGGTACAGGAAAAGGCGCTCCCGGGATCTCCTGCCAGAAGTCATTGATCCCCCACATATCAAGGCCAGAAAAGAGATCGATCGATTGGAGGCCCAGGGTCTATTCGAAAAAGGGAAGGTCAAGGCGTTCTACTTCACTTTATCTGAAATCCTGAGAAGATATATGGAATCTGTCAGGCATTTCCCGGCGGCAGAGTACACCACAGAGGAGATTGCACATCATATCCGGAATAACGAGGAGGATAGAAAGATCCTGAACCTTTTCAGGCAGGCCGATCTTGTTAAATTTGCAGACACGGTACCAACACCTACCCGCAAGGATGAAGACATTAAGATGGCCCGTTCATACATCCAGGAGACGAGTCTTGTTTTAGAAACTGTTCATAGGAACCTTAAAGATAGGGAGGATGCGCGATGATGTTTCGATTCGCATATCCGACCCTTTTAGGCCTTCTGCTTTTGGTGGTGGGATGGGTTATGTACAACCTCTGGAGAAGACCGGCCGGCATCACCCACTCTTTGACATCCATCATGACTCAACTGGCAGGAAAGGGCAGCGGAATTCGAGGCAAGATCCCTTTAGCCCTCAGGGCCGGGTGTCTTGCGCTTCTGGTGTTGGGTGCTGCACGGCCGCAACTCTATAACGTCTCCAGGGAAATACGTTCTCCGGGTGTGGATATCATTCTCTGTCTTGATACTTCAGGCTCCATGCAGGCCATGGATTTCCAACTGGACGGAAGGCCCGTGTCCCGTCTTACGGCCGTCAAAAAGGTAGTCAGTGAATTCATCAAAAAGCGAGAGATGGACAGGATCGGTCTGGTGGTTTTTGGAGAAGAGGCCTTCACCCAGGCCCCTCTGACACTTGATAAGGGCCTTTTGCTGGATCTGGTCAACAGGATGAAGATCGGCATGGCCGGTGACCGTACGGCCATTGGATCTGCCATAGCCATCGGAGGGAAAAGGCTCAAGGATCTTAAAGCCAGATCAAAAATCCTTATCCTCCTGACGGATGGCAGACACAATGCAGGAGAACTCACCCCCAATGAGGCGGCTGATGCTGTTCAGGCCCTGGGTATCAAGATCTACACCATCGGTGTGGGTGGAAAGGGGCCTGCCCCGTTCCCTGTGAGAACGTCTTTTGGCACCCGTATCGTCCATCAAGAAGTTGATCTTGATGAAGAGACATTGAATAAGGTTGCGGAGATCGGTCATGGAAAATATTTCAGGGCATCGGATACCGATAGGCTCAAAGAGATATACGATACCATCGACAGACAGGAAAAGACTGAGGTCAAGGTCAAGGAATTCTTTCATTTTAATGAACTCTACCTCTATTTTTTGGTTCCGGCCCTTTTCCTCCTGGGGACGGAAGTCTTTGTACGCACGACCATATTGAGGGTTATCCCATGACGTTTGCCCATTCGTGGATACTTCACTTTCTCTGGATACTTCCCGCCTTCGGGTTTTTACTGATCGTTCAAACCCGAAAGAAGAAAAAGGCCATGGAGGGGTTTGCCGATGAAGATCTCCTAAAAAGGCTGGCCCCTGAAGATCACAAATGGAAACGTTTTTTAAAGGGCGTCTTGCTGATCTTTACATTGAGCAGCCTGCTCTTTTCTCTGGCTGGACCCCGCTGGGGGAGTCATTACCAGGAGGTCAGCCGGAAAGGCGTGGATATCATGATCCTGGTGGATGTCTCCCGGAGCATGATGGTTGAAGATGTGAAACCCAGTCGCCTTGAGCGAGCCAGAAGGGAGATTATCGACTTTCTAAAGGTCATTCAAGGGGATCGCGTGGGTCTGGTGGCCTTTTCAGGAGCGGCTTTTGTCCAGTGTCCCCTGACACTGGATTACGCCGCCCTTCAAATGTTTTTAAGCGCATTGCAGCCGGGGCTCATTCCGGTTACCGGCACGGATATGGGCGCAGCCTTAGAGGTGGGAATTTCTGCCTTTGATTTCAATACAGAGACCGATAAGGTGATTCTCCTCATTACCGACGGTGAGGACAACGAGAACCGAGGTCTGGAAACCGCCCGCAAGGCCGCCGAAAAGGGGATTAAGATCTTTATTTTCGGTATCGGAGAGCCATCCGGTGGGCCTGTTCCTGAAGATGACGGGAAGGGGGGATTCAAGAAGGACAAAGAAGGTAAACTGGTCCTCTCCAAACTGGATGAAGAGACCTTAAAGGATATGGCCTCTCTTTCGGGCGGCGCCTATGTCCGGTC
>CAZIXY010000011.1:0-26493 GCA_964543315.1 uncultured Desulfobacteraceae bacterium
CTGGAATGCCTTTGCCGGACAGATTCCGGCACAGATACCGCACCCCATGCACGTGATCTCATTATGTGAAATGCGGCCGTCTTCATCGATGTAAGGGGAGCCGAATTGGCATATGCGGAGACAGGTCAGGCAGGACATGCAGGTCTCCCGATTATGCCTGGCAACGGTCCCCGATACCGTGAGAGCGTCCTTTGAAAGCAGTACCGATGCCCGGCCCGCGGCCGCCAGCGCCTGGCTGATACCCTCTTCAAGGTTCTTGGGGGCATGCGCCAGCCCGCAGAGGAAAATTCCATCAGAGGGAAAATCCACGGGCCTGAGTTTGACATGGGCCTCCAGCAGGTAGCCGTCCGCATTGACGGTGAGCTTATAGATCTTGGCGATCTCTTCCGTGCTCGGGTGGGGGCGTATCCCCGTTGAAAGGACCACGAAATCGGCCGGGATCACGATATCACGGGTGAGCATGGGATCAAATGTCTTGACTTCCAGCCCTTCGCCCCTGGATAGGACCTCAGGTTTCCGGTCCACGTCATAACGGACGAAAATGACACCCAGGTCACGGGCCTTCTTGTAATAATCCTCCAAAAGCCCATATGTCCGTATGTCACGGTAAAGGATAAACACCTGGGCGGTCGGCGTCTTCTCTTTGATGGCGATACTGTTTTTTACGGCATCCCGGCAACATATCCTGGAGCAGTAATTGTTGGGTTCCTCCCGGGAGCCGACACACTGTATCATGACATAGGTATCTTCAGGCCCGGGCGATTCCGTCTCGAGTTTTCCCTCCAGCTCCCTCTGTGTCAACACCCGTTCGTGTTGAGAGTAGAGATATTCGGTGGGCCAGTACTCTTCCCCACCGGTGGCTACAATAACGGCCCCGTGTTCAAATACCGTGCCGTCGGTGAGAACGGTTTCGAAATTCCCTACATATCCGTCGGTGGACTTCACGGTCACCCCCGTGTGCACCGTTATGCCGGAATGGGAAAGGATCTCGTTGATCCTGCTTTTCACGAATTGCCGGACATCCCTGTTATCGATTGTCCTCAATACATTCGCGGCCAGACCTCCCAGCTCCTTTTCCTTTTCCACAAGGTGCACTCCAAATCCCTGGTCCGCCAGAGACAGAGCCGCGGTCATGCCCGCCACGCCACCACCGATTACAAGGGCGGCATGGGTGACCGGTACGGATTCGGATTTGAGAGGCTCAAGGCGGGCGGCCTTGGCAATGCTCATCCGGATGATCTTTTTGGCCTTTTCCGTGGCCCGTTCCTTTTCGCCCATATGACACCACGCGCACTGTTCGCGGATGTCAGCCAGATCAAACAGGTATTTGTTAAGACCGGCCTCCCGGATGGTCTCCTGAAACAGAGGTTCGTGGGTCCTCGGGGTGCAGCTGGCCACAACAACCCTGTTCAATCCCTTTTCATGTATCAATTCCTTAATCCTGTCCTGGCTGTCCTGGGAACATGCATACAACAGATCTTCGACATGGGTCACGTTTGGGGCCTCTTTTGCATCTTCCACTGCAGTGGGTATATCCACGGTCTGGGCGATATTGATCCCGCAGTGACAGACGAACACACCGATCTTGGGTGCTTCCGCGCTAACGTCCTTTTCCGGGGGCAACTCCCGCGTCACGGTCTCCGTGCCCCGGGCATCGGCCAAAAGAGACATGGCCTTTCCCGCAACGGCACTCCCCTGGGTAACGGTTTCCGGAATATCCTTAGGCCCTTGATATGTCCCCGTTACATAGACGCCCGCCCGGCTCGTGTCCACGGGACTGAACGGGGAAGTATCGGCAAAACCATATGCGTCATGTTCTATGCCGAAAGTGGCGGCGAATTCCTTTGCGTCTTTATGGGGCTGAAGCCCAACGGAGAGCACAACCATATCGAAGGTCTCATCAACCAAAGTCCCGTCTTCTTCCGCATACCGCAGGACCAGGTTTCCGGTATCCACTTCGTCCCGGACCGCTGAAATCATTGCCCGTTTGTACCGCACATTGTACTCGTTTTTTGCCTTGTCAACGTAACGATCGAATTCCTTACCAAAGGCACGCATTTCCATGAAAAAAATGGTTGGTTTGATATTGGCGTCATGCTCCCGCGCGATAATTGCCTGCTTGGTAGCATACATACAGCACACGGAGGAACACCACGGGTTTGCGTTGTTGAAATCCCTGGAGCCCACACACTGGATCCATGCCACCTTATTCGGGTGCTTTTCGTCCCCGGGCCGCTTCACCTCCCCGGAGTAAGGGCCTGATGCGGAGAGAATTCGCTCAAACTGAACGGATGTGATCACATTAGGCCATCTGCCGAAACCGAGTTCAGGCCGTATGGCGGGGTTATAGCGGTCCAGACCGGGACCCAGGATAATGGCACCCACCCGTAACTCAAGGTCTCTCTCCGTTTGTTCGAAATCAATGGCACCGGCAGGGCACAACTTTTCACAGGCTCGGCATTTGTGCTTTTGAAAGAAAATACAGTTTTCCTTGTCTATAAGGCGGGTGTTTGGAAAGGCCTGTGGAAACAGGGAATAGATCGCCTTGCGAATTCCCAGTCCCTGTTCGTATTCGCTGACCACTTTCTTCGGACATTTCTCCTCACACAGACCACAACCCGTGCACTTTTCCGGGTCAACGTATCTCGGGTACTGTCTTATCCCGACAGTAAAATCTCCTGGTTCCCCTGTAACGGAAAACACCTCCGCCAAAGTGTGGATGTCTATGTTCAGATGCCTTCCTACCTCAACCAGTTTCGGCGAAAGCATGCACATGGCGCAGTCACCCGTGGGAAAGGTCTTGTCGAGCATGGCCATGGTCCCGCCTATGGATGAGTCCTTCTGCACCATATGTACCTTGAAGCCGCTGTCGGCCATGTCCAGCGCGGCCTGCATGCCGCCGATTCCCCCGCCGACAATCAGGACGGATCCCGATGCCGTCTTTCCTGCTGAAGGTATTTTACTCATAACAATGGAAGCTCCTTTAGACGGTCAACCGCATCTATAAAATGACGGTCTATCCGCAGTTCCTCCGGCGTTTTGCCGAGTGCCAGACCGACCAGTTCCGTGATAAAATAAACCGGCAGGCGCTTGCTGATACCATAAGCCTCTCCGATTTTTTCCTGGTACGAGTCCAGGTTAAGCTGGCACATGGGGCAGGAGGTCACAAAGCAATCGGCCTCCTTCCGTGCCACCGCATCTTTCATAATCCTGCCCATCAGTTTCAGGGCCACATCGGAATCGTTTATGGAGGCGGAAGCACCGCAACAGTCTGTTTTGTAACTCCAGTCAATGGGCCTTGCGCCGATCGCTCTCAAGATTTTTTCCATCCCCTGAGGATTTTCCACGTCATCGATTATGGGGACATCCAATGGGAAGCGCGTTTGCATGCATCCGTAGTAACAAAGTGGCTTAAGGCTTCTCAGATTTCTGTGGAGCCTTTTTTTAAACGTCTTGACCTGAAACAAGGGATACAGCAGGTCAAGAATAGTCACGATCCTTGTTTTTCCAGTGACTTTCTTCTTGAGTTCAGCATTGATCTCGGACTTGAGAAGATCATCTGCCATGAGTCGTTGTTGAGCCACCAGCATTCGACTGTAACACGCGGAACATGGAATCAGGAGCTGTTCCAGCCCCATTTCATCCGCAATGCCCAGGTTTCGGGCCGGCATGGCGACGGCAAGAAAGTCATCGGTCTTGCTGGCGGACGTGGCCCCGCAGCAGTTCCAGTCCTCCAGTTCATGGAGGTGTATCCCGAGAGCCTCGCATACGATCCCCACCTGAACATCATAGATCTTACTGGATGAGTGTAACGTGCATCCAGGGTAATAGGCGACATCCATTTCAACCTCTGGTTCCGTGTGACGATTTATGGGCGGATTTCTTATCTTTGGCCATCTTGAAAAACCGCTTGAGTTCCGAGCGGTCCTTGACCCGTTCAATGCCGAAATGCATCCGCTTTTTTCGGGTCATCTCCAGCCCGGTTTTGGCCTGTTCTATTAACTCTTTGAAAATACCCTTCAAATTGAAACGAAACAAATCGTGCAGGGTGTTTTTTACCTCATAGAGTCCCATGAATTCCGTTTCATTCACCCTGCCCATGTGCCTGGCAGCGGCACAAAAGGCACTATGAAAGGCTTTGACTTTCGGTGACAGGGGTGCGACATGTTCTTCCACCGCCATCTTCTTCAGGGTCTCAGTTATTCGGGCCGTCTGGATTTCATTGGGGCACCGTGTGCCGCAGGTGTAGCAGGAGACGCACTGCCAGACCAGCTTATTTTGCAGGGCGGCTTCGCGGTCTCCCAAAACGATCAAACGAATCAATCGATCGGGTGTGATGCCTGTCTCATCCCCTACGGGACAACCGGCCGCACACCGCCGACACTGGTAGCAGGCTGTAATATTCTGCCCGGATCGCCTGACAACCTCTTCAACAAGTGAGCGACCCTCAAAGCCGGAATATACCAGGGGTAAGTTTTCCATTCGCACACTCCAAAAAAAATAAGGTTTCCTATAAGGGATTTCTATTCTCCGCAGCCCCGCCGAACACCTTTTACCCTGTTAACAACCACAAATAAGAAATACAAGACATCCCAAGCCCCCATTTTTTGAGGGCGATTCAGCCTTGCTGCTTAAATGGATTGAGGGTTTATCAGAAGGGTCAGAGATCCTTCAATAAAGTGTCTGATTTTTCTCGCGCATTGGGGAAAAAGGAAGAGCACCGAACACTTTAGGATATCCCATCCTCCATGCATCCGACAGGATCGGCAGAGGTGATTTTCATTTATATCCCTTGTGAAAAAAAATCAAGTGTTAATTTACATTGAAAAAGGGGATCTTTCCGCACTTTTCGATCCCATAATTTTTTTGTTGAAAGCCCTATTTCAAAGATGATATTCAATTTAACTTTTGAATCACTTTTAGAAATATAGATATTTTTTCTATTAGGATAAACAAACAACGGCAAACGATATTTAAATGATTTAGATAAATTTTGAGGCATTACCATGAACTATTCCCTAACCGGCTTGGCCCATGGAGATCGGGCTATCATTATTTTTAACGAAAAAAACCAGGTCATCTTTGCAAATCAGCTATGCGAATCCATCTTCCAATGCCCTATTGACAGCCTGCATAACAGATCCATTGACTTCCTCTTTGATAAGATCAGTCAAGATAACGCCCTTCAGAGTGTTCGGAACGGATCAAGGCAAAGGGCTGAAATGGGCTTCCGCCTGAATGGACATCCAGCCAAAGGAATCCTTACAAGCATGCAAGGTCCGGGGGGCGAACTCTGGCTCCTGCTTGACCTAACATTCAACCGGCAGATCAAATCCCGCGCTCACCTTAAAAAAGCAGCGTCAGGTAAACTGGCCGGCCGGGAAAAGGCGTTACAAAATTACCTTGACGATCTGCTGGACGCCTCTTTTGACGGCATAGTCATCTCAGATGCCGAAGCGAATGTCCTGATGGCCAACAGGGCCTATGAAGTACTATCGGGTATAGGAAAAAATGAAATTGTGGGTCATAATCTTAAGGATTTGATCCACGAGGGGACACTCCGGAAGGCCGCCGTGTTTGAGGTTACCAAGACACGGATGCCTACCACGATGGTTCACCATTACCCCCGCACGGCTAAGTCCGCCATGGTAACGGGAAATCCGCTCTTTGATAAGGATGGAAACCTCCTGTATGTGGTCGCCAATTTCCGCGATATTACCCAATTAACCGAGATGAGCAGGAAGCTTGGCGATTCCAATATCCTGGAATTTGAAGACGAAACCGTTTATCTGAATCCAGATCTGGCCAACCTGCCTGATTATGGGATCCTGGTAAGAAACAAACGGATGAAAACATGCCTGCAACAGGCCATGCAAGTGGCCCAGTTTGACACCCACGTGCTGTTGTTGGGAGAATCCGGGACAGGAAAGACCCGTTTGGCGGAGATTATTCATAAGGCCAGCCCTCGATCCAAACGACCGCTTGTCTCTATCAACTGTGGCTCCATACCTGAAAACCTGCTGGAATCTGAACTATTTGGCTATGAAAAGGGAGCCTTTACCGGTGCCAGCACACAGGGAAAGGTTGGCCAGTTCCAGCTGGCATCAGGGGGGACCCTTGTTCTGGATGAAATTGGGGAACTGAGCCTTGCTCTCCAGGTTAAGCTCCTCCACGCTATCGAAGAAAAACAGATACTCAAGGTGGGGGGCACAAGATTGTTGGACATAGACATACGAATCATCGCCATCACCAACAGGGATCTCAAAAATATGGTGAATCAGGGGACCTTTCGAGAAGACCTTTATTTTCGCCTGAGCGTTGTGCCCATCGTTGTTCCGCCTTTGCGGGAAAGAACCGACGAGATCCCTCTACTTGCCAAGTATTTTCTTGATCAATTCAACCGTAAATATGGAACACGCAAATATATGGTTCATGATTTGCAGAAAGTTTTGACCCGTCAGGAGTATCCGGGAAACGTCCGGGAATTGAGGAATCTTGTGGAGCGACTCGTTGTGATGTCTTCGGAAGATGAGATCACGAGGGAGCACCTCGATTCTTTTTCACCGGAAACTGAAAACAGATTCGATCTGACCTATTATGAAGAGAATACAACCCTCCAGGAATACCTGGCAGACTGCGAAAAAAATGCAATTTTGAAGGTCTTGAAAGAAGAGGCGACCCTTGTTCAAGCAGCTAAACGTTTGGACTTAAGCAGTCCTACGCTTTGGCGTAAACTGAAAAAACACGGCATCCGTCACAAAAGAATGATCGAAGGGGCCTCCCATCAGGAGGGCCGTGACTAATAAAACAGCTTTTGTATGACGGATTCCGTATGAACCGCTTTCTTGACGTCATAGCTTCTCACAGGCTTGTTTTACGTCTCAAAGATCCTGTTTTTTAGGCCATTCGGCAAACCCCTCCACTCCTTCAGGAATGCATCGCAACAAGACCGAAACAATATTTCAAACCTGAAATAGTAATTTCATAAAGGAAATATTTTTCCGGACTTTATTATTTTATCTTTATGAATTTATTCTGTTTTTTTTTGGCACGTGGATTGCTTAATGGAATCTTCAAAGGGGCTTTTCTGAGCACAAAAATTTTTCGCTCAAAGTAATCCTAAAAGATAAAGGTTTGTGTATGAGTACAGGGAAACTCGATTCGGTGTTTAACGCATACCGCACAGTCCATACAGTGACTTTGGTGATATCGGCGACTGCCATCACCTGCATGTCCTTCATGATAGTCGTCGATGTCTTCCTTCGATATGTCTTCAATTCGCCTCTTCCAGCCAGCGTGGAGATCAGTCAATTGTTTGAACCCTATGTCGTCTTCTTGCCTTTTGCCTATACTCTTTTTATAGGCAGGCACGTAAGGGTAACGCTGCTAACGTCCAGGCTGCCAAAAGCGGCTGAAAATATGACGACTATATTTACGTATTTAGTGGATTTTATCTTCTTTAGCCTGATTTGCTATTACGCCTGGATCGAATTTTGGAATTCCTTCCTCATCGGAGAAATTATGTTTGCAGCCATTAGGCTCCCGTGGTGGATTGGGAAATTGGCCATGGCCTTGGGGACTTTGATCATAGCCGTCCAGTGTGTTTTGCATGTCTTGGATAGCTTTAGGGAATTCAGGGAAATGAAATAATGGATCCGACGCTCTTAGGATTTATTGGTATAGCAGTTCTGGTCGTGCTCCTTGCTCTCGGCGTCCATATCGGCGTCGCCTTAGGATTGGTAGGCATTATGGGCACCGCGATGATAGTGGGATTTGACGGATCGGTCTCTTCTGCCGTTGACAGCATATATCATAAAATTGCCTCCTTTGAGTTGATCACTATCCCACTTTTTATATTGATGGGATATCTGGCTTCCGGAGGAGGAATCAGCAAAAATGTTTTTATATCCCTTAATCACTGGGTCGGCGGCACCAAAGGAGGGTTGGGGATTTCGACCGTCGCCAGTTGTACGGCATTTGGAACGGTATGCGGGTCTTCCCTGGTGACTGCTTCCGTATTTGGCAGCATTTGCGCCCCGCAAATGAGAAAACTGGGTTACAATAAAAGAATTGCATACGGCATCTGCTCTGCCGGCGGTATGATAGGCATGCTGATCCCCCCCAGCATCCTGATGGTTGTCTACGGGGTTCTAGCCGGAGAATCCATAGGAAAACTCCTTATTGCAGGTGTGACGCCGGGGCTGCTCCTTATGCTCCTCTTTAGCCTAACCATTGTTTTCATAGCAAAACACAGACCCAACATGATCCGTCACCAAAAGACCTCGGAAAAGGTTTCGTGGGGGGTCAAATTCAAAAGCCTTTTGAAAATCTGGCAGATCTGGTTTGTTGCCATTGTTATCTTCGGTGGGATTTTCGGAGGTATCTTCAACCCGACGGAAGCAGCGGCGGTGGCCTCCGTAGACCTTATCCTTTTGCTTCTCGCCACTCGTTTCAGAGAATGCTTACAGCTCTTCAAAGAAGCTTTCTGGCAAACCGCTTCCACCTCGTGCATGATCTTTCTGGTCATGGGTGGAGCTGCCGTATTTTCGCACTTCCTGGTCCTTTCCGGCATTACGGAAAAACTGGCATCGTTTATCATCGGGCTTGAGTTGTCGAAATTGGGCCTTGTGTGGATATTGGTCATTTTTTACGGAATCCTGGGCTGCTTTCTCGACTCTATTTCCATGCTTTCCATTACCATTCCCATACTCAATCCGATCATCAACGCCGCCGGAATCGATCCCATATGGTACGCCGTGGTGGTCATAATGTCCATTGAAGCGGGTCTTATTACGCCGCCGGTGGGACTCAATGTATACGGAGCCTTTGCAGTAGCTGAGGAGGATGTGAAGCTTGAGGACATATTTGCCGGTGTGCTGCCGTTCCTTATTATGTCGTGGGTTTCCATTGCAATTCTAATCTTTTTCCCTCACTTAAGTACATTCTTACCCACATTCATGCTGGGTAAATAGGGAGGGAGATAAGGCTTACGGATTGTAGGAGAAAAATAACGTCTTGTGATATTAAAAAAAGGAGGGAAATAATGAAAAATTTTAACACAAACACTTGGATGAAGATTTTGGTATTTGCAATGTGCCTGACACTCGCCGTTGCCGGTTCTGCGTTCAGCAAAGAAAAGCCCATTAAGCTGAGGTTCGCAGCCGTTTTTCCGCCGTCGACGGTCTCCTTGGTGAGTCATTCGGCCCAGCTCTGGATGGATGCTGTCACCAAAAAGACAAACGGAAGGGTTCAGTTTCAGACCTTCTGGGGATGCGCCCTGGGGAGCCCTCCGGAACATACGAGCATTCTTCAAAAAGGTATAGCCGACGTGGTACTCACAAACCTGATGTACACGCCGGGTAAAATGCCTCTAAAACAGTACGAATATGCCTTTCCGTTCGGCCCTGTGGATCCGGTGATCGTCACCAAGGCCAAAAGAAGAATTAGAGAGGAATTTCCTGTTTTTAAGAAAAATCTTGCCAAATACAACGGCATGTTGATCAGCAACTGCTCAGCCGCTCCCTATCAGTTCTTGTCAAAGGATCCCATCAGGTCTTTGGCAGATGTCAAAGGAAAAAAGGTGGCCCTTATTGGGCGCTATTTTGGTCGTTGGGTGAGCCCTGCCGGTATGGTTCCAGTGGTAGCCGCCGCCGCAGACCGTTACACCATGTTGCAAACCGGCGTTATTGAGGTGGATCTGCTGCCCCTCGATATGTTCTATTCCTACAAAATATACGAGCAGGCACCCAATTTGATCCTGGCAGACCTTCTGACCGCCAACTTTATCGATCTTCTGGTCAATACCAAGAGTTTCAACAAGCTTCCCAAGGACATTCAAAAGATATTTCTTGAAACCGGAAAAGAAGTCGAAATGCAAATGGCGACTGTAGAAATCAAAAAATGGATTGACAGCAAGGTTATGGCCGGTTTCAAGGCAAAGGGCGTCAAGACATTCAAATTCCCGGAGCAAGACCGGGCCAAATGGGCCCAGATGTGTGAAGATATTCCGGCGGAATGGGCAAAGGAAGTAACAGCCATGGGCTATCCAGGCTGGGAAATTGTGAACCGTTACCAGGATATCTGTGAGGAGCTGGGTTACAAATGGCCACGAAGGTGGGGTGTAAAAAAATAAAAGAACGCTTCATCAGAGTTGGCTAAACAACGGGGGAGAGGTTTTGCGACGGCTGTTTCATGGCTTTCCTGCTCCTTTTGCATCCTTTCCCCCGTTATTTCATTTAAGTACGGTCTCAAATACCGATACAGGCATTGTTTAATCATAAGGAGAGAAATATGGAAACACTCAACGTAAAAGATAGGGACCCCCAGAAGATAGAGAGCTATCCATACCGGGGCAAGCCCTATAAAGTAAAAGATGTGACAATTCGATGGTTGTCTCAGGCCGGTTTGGATCCGGATTCGCCCGATTACGGGTTAAGGCTTTTTACCGTGGGTCCGGGAGGAGAAATCCCCATCCACAACCATTTCTACGTTCAAACCATGTTTATGCAGAAGGGGCAGTTGATTGTTTTTTCACACGACCCTGAAACAGACGAAAAAGTCAAAGAAAAACTGCTGGGGCCGAACGATCTCGTCTTTGTCCCGAGTATGGAACCCCACAGCATGATAAACCCTAGTGATAAAGAAGAGGCAGTCTTTTTGTGCTGTATTGCTAATGTCTACGATGAGGACGACATTTAGCTCTTCTGAGGAAAGAAACCCGTTGAAGAGTCCTGCGCACCATCGCATGGAATTGGAGAAGAAGGAGCCCTATCATGGAATACAAAGTCAAGCCCATTGTTTTGGGAACAATTGAAGCAGATAAGTCCGGATTTACATACATGTGCTTCCCCGGCGAAAAGATCGTTTTAGAAGTGGTGTACTTTCTGATTGAGGGGGCGCCCAAGGTTACCCTCGTCGATACCGGTTCCTGGGCAAAATTGATGGCTAAATACTGGCCTGGAGCAGGAGTGGACTTTCAGACCTTCGAGGAATCCCTCGAAAAAGAAGGTCTTAAGCCAGACGATATTGAAATCATTATCCAGACCCATTTGCACCACGACCATTGCGGAAATACTTCAAAATGTAAAAATGCCGAAATATATATTCAGGAATCAGAATGGGTCTTTATGTTGGCACCCCATCCAATACAGGCCCAATATTACCCAAAGGAATTGTATGAAGGTTGGAAGGTAAGGCTCATCAAGGGGGACAAGGAACTCTTTCCCGGAGTTGAGATCCTGCACACGCCGGGTCATACCCCCGGGACACAGTCCGTGGCGGTTCAGACCAAAGAGGGTTCCGCGGTGATCCCAGGCTTTTGCTCCACCACACATACCTTTGAAAAGCCGTCGAAGGTTCTGCCTGAGGGCCACCCTTTCGGTGTCTGGGACACTTTTGTCCCGGCCATTGCTACGGACCTTTCGGAGGCCTATAATAGTACGCTCAGACTGAAAAGCATGGCAGATGTCATTCTGCCTTGCCATGGCCCCGGTTTTGATGAGCGAACCAAGAAGTATCTGTAAAATCAACAGCAAAAAAGCCCCGTTCCTCGAATTGAGTGCGGGGCTCTTCATTCTCAGATATACTGCCTGGCATATTTTCGCACATGGTGGCCGTCCAGGACATGAAACTGCCGGATCTTCTTCAATGTAACCGGGGAAAAGGTGCCTATGGGCAGATATAGGATCTTTTTTCCCAACCGGTCCGCCATGCTCCGGCACCATCCTGAAGGTCGGGTCGCGGACACGTAAACCACATGCCTTTCAAGGCTGTAATCAAGTGCCGCCATGAGGAGCCTCTCCGGCTTGTTTCTGGCCATATCAAAAAACGGATCCCTCCACACATCATAGACGCGCAGGGGCGGATAGGTGAGCATGAAACCTCCATACTGGCACCTGGAAATCCCCGGGCCGTCCATGACCACTCCTGCGGGAGTGCTGTAAAAAGCCATATCAGATTCCTGGTCATGCTCCCCCAGCCACGTGACACACCAGGGATAATTCTCTCTTCCTTCCCTGTCAGGAAAATCATTATCAAAAATAACGACCACGGAACCCACTTTACCATTAAGGGGCCGCTCCTCTTTCACATAGACTTTACCGCTCGTCCAATCCCTGATGGTCTCACGAATATCCAGGCCTTCCTTGAGGGAACAGGTAAAGGGCTCGATCCTGCTGTTCTCTTCGGATTTGATTTCAAGGGCCTTTTTTTGAAGCTGCTTTCCGTACCCTTCCACAACCACATCCTCCGGGGGATAGGAGCAGATAAACAGGCCTCTGAACGTCTTGCGCCATTCTCCCGGCACCTTTTCTCGTTTCTTCTTCCTGATGGGTACCGGTACGAGACGCCGCCTGAGGGTCCTCAGTCGCCTGTGAAACCGGATCCGCTTATGATCCAGGAAAAGATCCTCGCCCTTCAAGCGCAGTATGGGCAAACCCGGTTCCTCCGTCTGCCATGGATAATCGCTCCCCTTTTCCCAGACCTCATAGGAAAAGTTGTCATCGGCCGCGCCCCGGGCCGCAACAATGAGCTGGTAGAAATCCGGGACAAGATTTCCCGTGACCAGGGCATAATTTCTGGCAAATCTGTTCAAAACTCGGATCTGGTTCCGCGAAAGCTCTTCCTTGTAGTTCTTCCAAAGCCCTTTTTGTGCTTCGCAGACCAGGTCGCCATTGATCTTAAGACGGTCCATGAACTTCAACCCATCCTCGGATCTGGCGCGCTCAAAGGCCGCCGTAAGATACGGCATTTCCGTCAAGATTTCACGGCTCGAATCCCTGTGGAGATGGGCCAAGCCGACCCCTTCCCGTTTTCTTCGGCCAATAACCTGAGTCTGTGGCTGGTTGAGCATTTCCAGGAGTCCCGGCAGGTGCGATAACCCCCCCACGAACAAAATCCGCTTGCCCTCTCTGCTCAGACGTTGCAGATGAAAGGCCATATTCCTCTCCCTAAGGACATCCTCAGGAAAACCGTCCTGCTCCCGAACACGAAGATAGGCCTGGCAGAAAATAAAATGGCCGATTTTTGTGATTGCATACGGGTCCGGCATGGGAGACAAATCAAAGGGATAACCCTCCGTGTCCCGGTCAATGAAATAAGCGGGTATATCTGCCGAGAGGGCCAGCCGAAGGGCCTCCACCTGACCGTCGGTCGGTTCAAGCAAAAGGTATGTGAAGACACCATCCGATTCCTCGTAGTGGACAACCGATAAATAAGGCAACCTTTTGATCCCCTGAAGGATCTTGGCCCGGAGGGTATCCGGGTATTCTACGGCCACGTGATCCGGCCGAAACTCTTCAAACTGCCGCCTCACCTCACAGGCGAACTCCACCCGGTTATGTAGGATGGGAACGATACGGATGTTATTCCACTGGATTTTATTCTTCAAAGTCGTTTTCATCATCCACCACGTCAATAAAATATTCCGAGGCGGTCGCATCCAGGATCATAGACGCCGCATCCTTCAAATACTCCGCTGTCTTTGCCTTTCGATCTGCCTGGGTAAGCCGTTCACCGCTTTCCACCAGCCTTTTTAACGCATAGCGTGCGATGTTGATCCCATCTCTTACCGAGTATCTCTCATCCGCCTCATGTGCGGCCTGTAGAAACTCAACCACATAGTTAAGGATCTCGTCGTCGGCAAAGGGAAGGTTGCTTTTCAGGATCAACAATTCCTCGTCCCTTTCCGGGAAATCAATAAATATCTGCGGTTGAAGCCTGGAATGAATATACTCCGGAAGTTCAAAAGTGCTGGCATCATCATTCATGGTGGTGCAGAGGCGGAAGTTGGGATGGGCCCTGATCTTGATACCCGCCACTATGGATTCAACATACCGCCTGGTATCCATGAGCGGGGCCAGCGATGCCCAGCTCTTTTCACTCATCCTGTTCCCTTCGTCTATGACGGCCGCGCCTCCCTTGATCATGGCGGACACCACAGGGCTGGCCATATACTTAATCTTTCCCTTCTCCGAAATAACGGGGGTTATGATAAGGTCCTCGGGCCTCGTATCCATGGTCGCCTGAAAAAGATAAACTGGCAGGCCAAGCGACCTGCCGGCGTGATAGGCCAGCGTTGTCTTTCCCACACCGGGTTTGCCCACCAGTCTGGGATGCAGGGGAAGGTCCTCGTCTCCCACGATGAGCCATGCTGCCTGGACCTGTCTGACCAGATCCTCCTGGCCAACCCAGTTCATGGGCACTTCATCAGGCTCGCTCAGGTGGACTTCCACCCCGTCTGTGATCACTTTTTCCATAACGTTTGCAATCTCCGTAAAATCATGTTGTACATAATACTGATTTTCACATAGTTTTTTTTGTCAGACAAGCGATTTTAGAGAGCTGCCACAAAGACCTATCCATTTTATCACCCTTAAGGTTTGATATGGTCTGTGGTATTTTTTTTCAGATAACGCCTTTCAGAAACTCCCATCGCCTCATTAACGGAGTGAAATCCGCTATTATGCCAGAGTTTTATAACATGCTTAGTAATTTGTCCTTATGCTGTAACCTGAACTGTGATATATATTTATGAAATCGCTACACGATTTCATATTAAGTTAACCCTTTAAAATGGAGTCTTTTTGCCCGGACTAAGACTTTACAGCAGCAATCGACTCGAAAAGCTGGCCGAAAAACTCGCAGAGTCCGTCGCCAGCCCTCTCGCATCCCCGCTTGACAAGGAAATCATTGTCGTCCAGAGCAGGGGCATGGAGCGCTGGGTCTCCATGCAACTCGCACAGCACCACGGTATCTGTGCAAACACGCACTTTCCCTATCCCAACCATTTCGTCCAGGATATTTTTAGAAAGGTCCTGCCGGATCTTCCCGAACGTTCACCCTTCGAACCGGAAATTATGACATGGAAGATCATGAAACTGCTTCACACCTGCACCGGAAGACCGGAATTTAAAAGTCTCAGGGACTATCTCGGGGATTCGGATGTAGGTCTCAAGCGCTTCCAGCTTTCAGGGCGAATAGCGGACACTTTTGATCAATATCTGCTCTTTCGGCCTGAAATGATCTTCCGCTGGGAAAGGGGTCAGGAGGCACACTGGCAGGCAGTGCTGTGGAGGGAACTGGTCAAAGAATCAGGAAAAGGGCATCGGGCAGAAGTGGGAAAGGCATTTTTTAAGGCCATTAAAAGGCTTCCTCCAAAAAAACACGCCCTTCCGGAACGCGTATCCGTCTTTGGGATCTCCGCACTTCCCCGGTTTCATATTCAGGTCCTGGCAGCTATTTCCCGTTTCACGCAGGTCAACCTGTTTCTTATGAATCCCTGCAAAGAATATTGGGGTGATATCCTCTCCGGCTGGGAGATGAAAAAAACAGCAGCCAAACAGGGTGCCTTGGAACTTCCGACCCAAGAGCTTCACATGGAAAAAGGCAATAGCCTGCTGGCCTCCATGGGTAAATTGGGAAGGGACTTCTTTGACCTGGTAAACGAATGTGAAGGCGAGGAATCGGCATTGTTTGAAGAACCCGGGGAGCAAACTCTCCTTGGCTGCATCCAATCCGACATATTGAACCTCAAGGAAAGAGATCACGAAACCCAAGGGAAGATGACGGTGGAATCAATGGACACGTCTGTCCAGATCCATTCGTGCCACAGCCCTATGCGTGAAATGGAGGTCCTCTACGACCGTCTTTTGAACATGTTTGAAAAAGATCCGGATCTCAAGCCCACAGATATCCTGGTCATGACGCCTGATATAGAAACCTATGCCCCCTATATCAGAGCCGTATTCGATATGCCGCTCAATGACTTCAAGGGCATTCCTTACACCATCGCGGATCGCAGTATCCGGAAAGAAAACGAAATAATTGATACCTTCCTGGATTTACTCAACCTCGAAGGCTCCAGGTATGGTGTTTCTCAGGTTCTCTCCATTCTTGAATCGGCATCTGTCCGGCGCAGATTCGGCTTGTCAGAAGCGGACCTTGAGCTTGTCCGAAAATGGATTACGGACACGCGTATCAGGTGGGGAATCGACGGAAAAAACCGCAGCGAGATGGGTCTGCCGTCGTTTCCGGAAAACACGTGGCGTGCAGGCCTTGATAGGCTCCTTTTGGGCTATGCCATGCCCGGCCTTGACGAAAAAATGTTCAAAGGGATCCTCCCTTACGATCTCATGGAGGGAAATGAGACATCGGTCCTGGGAAAATTCCTTGATTTCACAGAGCTGCTTTTCGAACAGACGACCTCCCTGGGTCGACCCCGAACCCTGAAAGCGTGGTCCGAGACATTGTCAACCTTACTTGACGGGTTTTTTATGCCCGACGAGAATTCGGAAAGGGCGGTGCAGGCAATAAGACACACAGTCAAGTCCCTGGTGGATATTCAAGAAAACACGATATTTGATCAAGAGATCGACATAAAGGTGGTGAAATTGCATCTGGCCCACTGTCTTGAAAATGAAGGGTTCGGTTTCGGTTTCATTACCAGCGGGATTACATTCTGCGCCATGCTGCCCATGAGGAGCATCCCTTTCAAAATCATCTGTCTTGTGGGAATGAATGGGGACGCCTATCCAAGGGAATCCAGGCCCCTGGGATTTGATCTCATGGCACAGCATCCTCAACCCGGTGACCGGTCACGACGGGAAGATGACAGGTATCTTTTTCTGGAGGTCCTGCTCTCAGCCAGGGAACAGTTGTATATCAGCTATGTGGGACAAAGCATAAAGGACAATACCCTTATTCCACCTTCGGTCCTCATAAGCGAACTCAAGGACACCATTGAACAGGGTTTCGAAATTCCCGGGATGAATATCCTGGACCATATCATGACCAGGCATCGCCTCCAGGCCTTTAGTCCGGAATATTTCAGAAAAAACAAAAAGCTCTTCAGCTATTCCAAAGAAAACCTGCGGGCCGCTCGGCGCATGCTGGAAAAACGCAGTCTTTATGTGCCCTTTATCTCAGGGGGCCTTCGTGTTCCTGAGGAAGAATGGAAAACCGTTGATCTTGACGATCTGTGCGGCTTTTTTTCCAACCCATCAAAGTATCTGATCCAAAAAAGGCTGGGGATCTATTTTGAACAAAGGGCCTTCATTGCAGACGAAAGGGAGCCCTTTGTTATCAAAGGACTGGAAAAATACCAGATCGAGAACCGCTTGATGGAAAAAGGGCTTTCGGGGCGTAACCTTAAAGACCTTTTCCCCCAAACCCTTGCCGGGGGTGTGCTTCCGCATGGGACTGCCGGCAAGTGTCTGTTTGAGCGCATGAGACAAGGAGTTGAGTTTTTTGCGGAAAAAACACGCCCCTATCTACAAGGGGCGGCCCCTGATTCCCTTGAAGTGGATCTATGCATAGGGGATTTCAGGCTGACAGGAAAAATTAGGGGTCTTTTTCCGGAAAGGCTGGTTCGTTACAGGTACGCGCGAATAAAGGCGAAAGATCATCTGCAGACTTGGATTCATCACCTGGCGCTCAACAGTATCCTGCCTGGTGATTCAAATCTGCCCAGCATGCTTGCAGGTCTTGCGTCCACTGGGTCGGAACCCGGCTGGGTGGCCTTTGAGTACAAGCCGGTACAAAACAGTGAAAAGATCCTTGACGCGCTTCTTGAAAGGTATTGGGAGGGACTAAGAAAACCGCTACATTTCTTTCCGCAGACATCCTGGGAATATGCCCAAGCCCTGCTTTCAAAAGGTATGCAGCGTGAAAACGCCCTTGATCGTGCCCGGAATACCTGGACCGGAAACGAATACATTCGCGGTGAGAACATAAACCCATATTATGAACTCCTCTTCAGGAATACGGATCCCCTTGATGCGGATTTTCGGGATATCTCTGAAGAGATCATTGGCATTCTAATAGGCCATCAGACACAAATGAATTATGACTGAATCAAGCCGTTTCAATCTTCTCAAAAGTCCCCTTGAGGGAACCAACCTGATTGAGGCCAGTGCGGGTACTGGGAAAACATATACCATTGCGGGGCTTTTCCTTAGGCTGATCCTGGAAAAGAACCTGTCAGTAAACGAGATCCTCGTTGTCACCTTTACCGAAGCCGCTACCCAGGAATTGAAAAACCGTATACGCACCAAGCTCAGGGAGGCCATAAAGGCCTTTGCCGGAGGCGGGAGCGAAGATGCCTTCCTGGACGGTCTTGCGAAAAGCGGAAAAAACACAAAAAGCGCCCTGGATGGTTTAAAAGAAGCTCTCCGTGCCTTTGATCAGGCGGCAATATTCACCATACATGGATTTTGCAGGAGAATTCTCCATGAAAACGCCTTTGAAAGCGGAAACCTCTTTGATACGGAACTCATTACGGACCAAGAAAGCCTTATACGAGAAATCGTTGACGATTTCTGGCGCATGCATTTCTACGGCGCCTCACCCCTTTTTATGAACTTTGTCCTCATGAACAAAATCAGCCCGGAAGACCTCCTTTCTATGCTGGCGAACCGGGTTGCCCAACCCTATCTGAAGATCATTCCCCGTCTCGACATCCCTGACACTTCGCTTGAGGAGCAGGCGTTTCAGGAGGCATTTGAAAGGGCCGGCAAGGCGTGGCCGTCGGCACGGGCGAGAGTTGCAGAAGTTCTGGCCAACCATGACGGCCTGCACAGGGGCAAATACAAAAAGGCCAAAATACCCGCCTGGGTTCAGGCCATGGATCACTACGTGTCTTCGGGGGCCGGTCATCCGGGACTCTTCAGCGGCTTTGAAAAATTCACAACAGAAGTGATCAAGGCCTCCACAAAAAAGGATTCTGCGCCCCCAACGCATCCATTCTTTGATCTTTGTGAAACACTCAAACAGAATCAGGAAAAACTTGAAAGGCTTTTCCGGCAGCGCCTCTTGGGATTGAAGGCGGAATTGTTTCGTTATGTTCGAGATGAGCTCACAAGTAGAAAAGCCGACAAAAATATCCAGTCCTTTGATGACCTCCTGCTGAAACTTCTAAATGGTCTGGAAAACAGGGGAGGTGAATTGCTTGCAAAAGAAATAAGAACAAAGTTCAAGGCGGCCCTTATAGACGAATTCCAGGATACGGACCCGGTCCAGTATGCCATCTTCCACAGTGCCTTCAAGGACAAAAAAAGCATCCTCTTTCTGATCGGAGACCCCAAACAGGCGATATACAGTTTTCGCGGGGCCGATATATTTGCCTACATGGCGGCGGCCCACGACGTGGAGTCCCGATTCACGCTCCACGAAAACTGGCGTTCCGAACCGGGCCTCATTAACGCAATAAATACCCTTTTCTCCGGAAAAGACCTCCCCTTTGTCTATGACAGAATCCCGTTTCTACCCACAGGCCCTGCACAGGGACATTCCCTTGACCTTCTTAGTTTCAATGGAAAACCCGAGGCCCCTCTCAGGCTCTGGTTTTTGGATGCGAAAAAGGCAGCGAAACCCGGCACAGCCGTCTCAAAGACCCTGGCACGGGAATGGATACCCCGGGCAGTCGCCGCAGAGATCTCACGACTCCTTTCCCTTGGCAGGAAGAAAAAGGCCATGTTTGGGGGCAGACAACTTTCGGAGGGAGATATCGCAGTCTTGGTCAGGACGAATGCTGAGGCGCGTTTCATGCAGAAGGCCCTCGCTTCTTTACGTATCCCGGCTGTTTTGTACAGTACTGAAAATCTTTTTGACACGCACGAGGCCATGGAAACGGAGCGGGTCCTTTGCGGCATTGCCGCCCCTCATAATTCAAATACTCTCAAGGCTGCTTTGGCAACCGATCTGATCGGATTAAAAGGTGAGGAACTGGATGCCGTTCTGACGGATGAAAACGGCTTGGAGGCCTGGCTGATCAGGTTCAAGGAATATCACGATCTCTGGAACAGGATGGGATTTATCCGGATGTTTCGAACCCTGCTCTTTCAGGAAGAAGTCCTTCCCCGTCACATGTCATTCCCCGACGGAGAGCGCCGCAATACCAACCTGCTGCATCTTGGGGAAGTCCTCCATCAGATCTCCGTTGAAAAGAACCTGAACATGGAGGGTCTCACAAAATGGCTCTCGCAGCAGAGAGATCCGGAAACACACCGGTTAGAAGAACACCAGTTGCGCCTGGAAAGCGATGAGAATGCCGTCAAACTGGTCACGGTCCACAAGAGTAAAGGGCTTGAGTATCCCGTTGTCTTTTGTCCTTTCACATGGGATGGTTCCAGAATCAAGAACACGCAAGCCCCCTTTACCTTCCACCATGAGGCAGCACAAAACAGGTTAACCCTCGATCTGGGCTCCGACGACATGGAAAAAAACAGGACCGTTGCCGAAAAAGAGCTTCTGGCGGAAAACCTGCGACTCCTCTACGTGAGCCTAACCAGGGCCAAGAGCCTCTGTTACCTGGTATGGGGCCGCTTTAATCAGGCGGACACATCGGCCCCGGCCTACCTGTTTCACGGTCCTTCATCCGGGAAATGGAAAGATATCGTTGATGACACCGGAAAAAGAGTAGCGTCTCTCAGCGATCAGGATATGTTGGCCGAGCTCAAGACATTTCTGGAAAAATCCGCCGGCACCATAAGTCTTTCTGACATGCCTGTTGGCGCGGGAGAAACACATGTTTTGTCCCCGCCCAAAAACGATATTACCTTGTCCTGTCTCAATTTTTCGGGAAATATTGACAGACAGTGGCATATTTCGAGTTTCTCATCCCTCATATTCGGTCTCCCCCATGGGGAAGAAATTCCGGATAGGGATGAAACCGTTTCCGTTGACGTTTCTAAGATGGAGGACCTTGAAGAATCGGACAGGGAGGAAAAACACAAGGATATCTTTTCCTTTCCAAAGGGAGCGCACGCCGGGACCTTCATGCACGACATATTGGAGCATCTTGACTTCCAGGAAAAAGATCCGGCGCGCTTGAACAGGCTTGTTGCCGATAAACTCAAAGAATACGGATTTGACCCCATATGGCAGGAAACCCTGTGCCGCAAGATTGAAAAGGTCATAGCCACCCCCCTGGACCCGAAACTAAAAGGGTTGCGACTGTCATGCATACCTGACCATGATCGACTCAACGAGCTCGAATTCTATTTTCCGCTGAAAACCATATCTCCCGACACACTCAAAAAGGTATTTCAGTCAACTCATGGGACTGCCATCCCGCACTCCTTTCCGGATTCCATGGGGCGGCTTCAATTCGCTCCCACCAAGGGATTCATGAAAGGATTCATGGACATGGTTTTCCGGTTCGAGGACCGTTTCTATCTTGTGGACTGGAAATCCAATCATCTCGGAAACCATGCGGAGGATTACGCCTCCCAATCCCTTGTTCCCGTGATGGAAAAAGAATTCTACATATTGCAGTACCACATATATACCCTGGCCCTTGATCAATACCTGAGGATGCGCCAGCCGGGATATGGATACGAAGATCACTTTGGAGGGGTGTTTTACATATTTCTCCGAGGCGTCGACCCTGTGAAGGGAACGGATTACGGCATCTACAGAGACCGGCCGTCTTCCGGGTTGATTGATGCGTTACGGAAGACATTGATCGAATAAATTCAAAATGTTGCTAAAAACAGCGCCGGCAACGGGATGTTTTTTATGATACTCAATGAAAAAAACATACAAACCTTGCTTGACAATGGCTTCCTATCGGAGCTTGATATCCATTTTGCCAGATTCATGACAAGGATTTCCGGGCAGGATTCTCCAGGGCTCTTTCTTGCCGCAGCCCTTGTAAGCCGCGCCACTTCACAGGGTCATGTATGCCTGGACCTTTCCTCCTTGAACGAAATGCCGCTCCTATCCGATGACTCGGCCGCAGAAACGCTCCCATTGCCTTCCCTTGACGAATGGAGAGACATACTTCTTTCCAGCAGTGTGGTCGGAGGGCCCGGTGATTTCAGACCGCTTGTCTTTGACGGCAAAACCCGCCTTTATCTTTACCGGTACTGGGAATATGAAAAGACATTAGCGGAGTTCCTGACGGCAACCGCCGCTTCCGTAGTCGAAAAAACAGACGCACCACTATTAAGAGATGGAATGTCAAGGCTTTTTCCAAAAACAACGTCCCATGGAACGGACTGGCAGAAAGTTGCCGCCTTTGTGTCTGTGGTGAAAAAATTCTGTGTGATTTCCGGCGGGCCCGGGACAGGAAAAAGCACTCTCATTGCGAAAATCCTCGCATTGATCCTGGAACAGGCACCACAGCCGGGTGAAGATCGTGTGGCCCTGGCCGCGCCCACAGGCAAGGCCGCTGCCCGGCTTCAGGAAGCCGTCAATCAAGCAAAGGAAGGCCTTTGCACACCTGAACATGTCAAGGCGGCTATCGTTCCCGAGGCATCCACCATTCACCGGCTTTTGGGCGCAATGAAAGGATCGCCTTATTTTCGTCACAATAAAGAAAACCCTCTTCCGTTTCACATTCTTGTCATTGACGAAGCCTCCATGGTGGATCTTGCGCTCATGTCAAAACTTGTACGCGCGATACCTTCGGGTGCACGGCTTATACTTCTCGGAGACCGGGATCAACTGGCATCCGTTGAGGCGGGAGCCGTGCTCGGGGATATCTGCAATACGGATCATATCAACAGTTTTTCCGGGACATTCGGCAATAACCTTTATGAAATCACCGGGGAGAGCATAGATATTTCCCGGGACACCACCGGATCACCCCTTCAGGATTGTGTGGTTCAGCTCCGGAAAAGCTATCGTTTTGATACGGAAAGCGGCATAGGAAAAGTCAGCATGGCCGTTAACAAGGGCGACGGTGATGGCGCATTGGACCACATGAAAAGCCCCACAGTCCATGACATTTCATGGAGAACCCTGCCCGCAACCCACAAACTGCATTCCCGGTTAAAAGAGTGCGTTCTGAGCGGTTACAAGCCCTATCTGACAGCCGAAGATCCCTTTGAAGCCTTCCGCCTGATTGAACAGTTCCGAATCCTGTGCGCCCTCAGAAAAGGCCCCTACGGTGTGGTGGCCGTTAATCAAATGGTAGAGCACATCCTTGAAGATAATAAACTGATAAAACTTGACAGGCCCTGGTATAAGGGCAGGCCCGTATTGATTGTGAAGAACGATTACGAAATCGGACTTTTCAACGGGGATATCGGTATTGTCCTGCCGGATCCCGAAACCCCTTCGGAGCTTCGTGCCTTCTTCCTGTCATCAGATCGGACATTGCGGAAATTCCCGCCCTTCAGACTGCCGGAACATGAAACCGCCTATGCCATGACCGTACACAAAAGCCAGGGATCGGAATTTGAAAAAGCCCTGCTCCTCCTGGCTGACAGGACGTCCCCCGTCATGACGAGAGAACTCATTTATACGGGTATTGCCAGGTCCAAAAAGGGCGTTGAAGTCTGGGGAAGGGAACCTGTCTTTCTTGAGGGAATAAAAAAACGCACCTTCCGGGCATCCGGCCTCAGTCATGCGCTCTGGGAACGATAGTATTTGTTCAGGTGTTAATGACCGAGGACACGTGGACTAAGGTAATACCGGATTCCTTGAGCGCGCCCGAAAAAAACCCGATGGCCCGTGCCGTCTCGGAAAAAGGGTGGCCGATTCCTATGGCGCGCCCGTATTTCAGAGCATGCCTCTTCAGCTTCAGCAATTGCGAAAGAATGTCTGCCTCATGATGTACATTGTCCAGAAAGATGTTCCTGGCTGCGGCGGCCATATGAAATCCCCTTGCGGTCTTGTAAGCAACGGATCGGCTTGATGTGAGGCTGTCCACAAAAAAGAGGCCAGTCTTTTCAACCACCCTGAGGGTCTCCTTCATTTCCCTTTCGGACGAAGTGAACCTGGAACCCATATGGTTGTTGATTCCCGTAGCAAAAGGCACCTGCTCGATATTCCCCTCAACAACCCCGGCAATCTTCTCGGCGCTATCTCCCACATAAAGGGCTCCCGGGCCCGGATCAAGGCGGGAATTATAGGGTTCCATGGGCTGGTGCAACATGACTTCATGCCCACAACGGTGTATTTCACAAGCCAGATCAATAGAATGTGACAGCCGGGGCAGGATGGAATAGGTAATGGGTAAGCCCAGTTCAAGAAACTGCCTTGCACGGGACACACTGCATCCTATGTCGTCGATGATAAGGGCTATGTGCGGATGAAAAACTTTCTTTAAATGGCTTTTTCCATAGGCCTGTGAAAAGCCGTTCAAACCGAAAAGGCTTCCCAAAAGGAAAGAGGAGCTTTTGATCAAAAATTTCCTTCGATCCATATCTCTCCTCCCGTTGGCAACCAGTGTTTTTGAGGAAAAATCCAGTTGTTACGGGATGTCTGGATTTGCGGACATTATTTTTATTTTCATACATTATATGGTGGTATAAATCAAGAAAAAATACAATATATTGTGTAAATAAGGAATTAATCCCATTCCATGGAGGGAGATCACAACTGCCTAAATGAATTGGCTTTGTGGCGGCGGTTGCATTTGGAGAGAGATGCCTTGTTTAGGCCATCGGCGAAACAAAAAAGTTAAATGCGAACAGAAAACTCGGGTTCCGAGTCTTATGCGGATCAGTCTAAACATTATTTGCAGTGAAGCCCCTTGACCTTAAGTCTTCATTTAACGCCATATATGGACTGGAGATGATAAAATGAATATATTGGCAGTTGGGGGAAATTGTCTGAGAAAAAAGGCTTTGACAGGGCCTCTGATTGTAATTACAATGTAATCACAAAGGAGGAGCAAGGATAATGAAATCAAGAATCGTGAAAATCGGCAATTCTCGTGGGGTTCGAATACCAAAGCCACTTATCGAAGAAACAGGTCTCGGTGAAGATGTTGAGATCCAGGTCGAGGGAAACCGTCTCATCATTGCTCCAGCAGGTCGTCCTCGGTCTAACTGGGCCACATTATTTCGAAAGATGTCTCATGCAGGCGACGATGCCTTGATTGATGGGGATGTGCAGGTTCGAACTGTGTGGGAAAAGGAAGAGTGGGAATGGTAATTAACCGCTTCGATGTCTTCCTGGTGAATCTGGATCCGACAATAGGCCACGAGATAAAGAAGATGCGCCCCTGTTTAGTCATCTCTCCTGACGAGATGAATCATCACATCCAGACCATCATCATAGCCCCTATGACAACAAAAGGCCGATCGTATCCGACGAGGATTCCCTGCAAGTTTAAGGGCAAGTCCGGGCAAGTGGTTCTTGATCAGCTTAGGACAGTAGACTCGGTTCGGCTGGCAAGGAAGTTGGGAACAATCAATCGAAAGACAGGCTCCAAAGTTCTTTCCGTTCTACAGGAGATGTTCGCGGAGTAAGCAGCATCCTAACCAGCGGCTCTGCAAGATCCGCTCGCGGACTCGCTACCTGTGAGCCACAACTTTAGAAGTTTTTAAAAGCTTTTATAATTTCGCGGTTTGTCGCATCCAACAGCGCTCACCACAAAAGTTAGAGAATTCACAGTATGTGAAAGGTAAAAATGACGAAATATCAGGGCTTTTCGATGGCTCGGATACTAGTTGAAATGTTTTCATTTTCTCTAAGCTGTGCCGCAGCCGTTTTTGCCTGGCTAAGCTTATTATACTTGCCGCAGAGAACCGTATGCAAGACCTTTCCGCCGGAGTAGAGCATTGGAATTGTTCGAGCCGCATAGCCCTTCTTTTTGAGCCGGGCAGTCAACTTTTCTGCATTTTTAAGGGATCGAAAGGCCCCCACCTGCACGGAAAAGATCTTCTGAGTCAAAACCTTCGAACCGGCGGGTGACTCTTTGCGAGGGACCCTGATTTTGCCCTCTTTGGACATGGAATCGCCAAAATCACCCACCAGGTCATATTCCGCCTCAGCCAATGTCTGTCGCCAGGTCTTGTGCGCTTTGTAGGATGTGAGACGCTCCCTGTATTCTGCAAGGTGTTTTTTCCTCCCGGCGTTCTGTGCCAAAAGGGCGATGGCCCTTCTCTGCTCACTTATGGCGTCCTCGAACCGGCCCTGTTCGGCATGGGCGGCTGCCAACGTATCGAGATAATTGGCTTTAGGACTTGTTTTCACTGCCTTTTTTGCGTACTCCACGGCCTTGGCACCGTCCCTGTATTGGACATCAGGGCACATGGCAAGTATGCGGGCCAGACTGTTGTAGGCATCACTGTAACCCGGGTTTATGTCAATGGCCTCGCCGAAATCAGTTATGGCCGGCTCAAAATTTCCTTTCCGCGTCCAGACGACAGCCCGGTTGTAAAATGCCTCGTCAAACTCCGGATCTATCTCCACGGCCTCGGTGTAATCGGAAATGGCCTTATCAAGGTCGCCCTTCTTTGCCCAGGCAGTACCCCTTTTGTCATAAACATCCGCATATCGGGGTCTTATCTCCAGTGCCTTATCGTAATCAGCAATGGCCTTGTCATATTCGCCCTTGCAGGCCCATGCAAAGCCCCTGCTGTTGTAGGCCTGGACATAGCGATCGTTAATTTCCAGGGCCTCGGTGTAATCGGCAATAGCCTTTTCCAATTCCCCCTTCTGCTGCCGGGCGTATCCCCGGTTGTTATAGGCATTGGCATATAAAGGGTTTATTTCCAACGCCTCGGTACAATCCAATATGGCCTTATCGTATTCGCCCTT
>CAZIXY010000012.1:0-25638 GCA_964543315.1 uncultured Desulfobacteraceae bacterium
CGACGCCTGCAACAAAAACGGGCTACAAGTCCCCCGATTCTCACCCAAGACTCTCAACGCCATCAAACCGCTCGTGCCCCCTACGGCCTCCATTGAAAATCCCGTGGATCTGACCTTTTCCACAGAGCCACCTCTCATGGCACAGACACTGCCCCCGATTATCCTGGAAGATCCCAATATAGACGCCCTCATCATTCATGGCCTGATGGTAACATCATGGATGTCGGATATCAAAGAGGCTGCCGGCAATCTCATTGGAGATATTCCCATTGAACAGATCAGCAAAATGGTTGAAGGGCCGATAAAGGAACTTTCCGGGCTTCCTTATAAATACAATAAGCCAATCATATGTTCCTCATTTGTGGACTCGGACATGGAGGTAACCACACGCACATTGCATCAATTCAGAATTCCCGCTTATGACGGACCGGAAAAGGCCGTCACCGCAATGTCGGCAATGGTCAGGTACAGCAATATTAGGAGGAAATTATCCGATCAGACTTAGAAAAACGGTTACGAGACCGAGATAAATGAGGAGGCTTAAAATATCGTTTAAAGTGGTCACAAACGGCCCGGTAGCTATGGCCGGGTCAATATTTAATCTCTTCAGAACCAGAGGCACCGCGGCCCCTATAAAACCCGAATTCAATACGATAAGAATCAATGCTATGGCGACAACGGCTCCCAGCCGGTAGTCGGAAATCCAAAAACCCACGATCAATCCGAGCAGAACCCCGCAAATAATCCCGTTTACAAAAGCAACCTTCATTTCCACCCAGAGCCGTTTTCCAACATTCACCAGGCTGATATCACCTGTAGCCATTCCTCTCACTGCAACCGTAGCCGCCTGGGTGCCTGTATTCCCCCCCATTGCCATAATCACGGGAAAAAAGAAGGCCAGGGCCAGGACCCTTTCCAGGGATGATTCGAACTGATTGATGACCGCCGCCGCGAGGATACCTCCCAGGAGCCCGGCTATGAGCCAGGGCAACCGGGCCCTGGATATTTTCAAAGGGGATTCTTCCGCAATCTCCTGCTTAATAACACCCGCCATCAAGGAAATATCTTCATCCACCTCCTCCTCAAGGACATCAATTATGTCATCGTGGGTGATACGTCCGACAAGACGGTATCTTTCATCCACAACAGGTATAGATACCAGATCATACTTTTTTACAAGACGGGCGACCTCTTCCTGATCCGTATTTGTCTGGACTGAAATTATCTCCGTATCCATGATTTCATTGATTCTCCTTTCAGGAGATTCCAACAAGAGATCCTTTAGGGATACATGTCCCGCAAGTCTCTCAAAATCATCTACAGCCCAGATATAATAAAGGTTTTCAACCTCCTCTCTCTTTCCCCGGATCGTTTCAACAGCATCTTTTACGGTGGCATCGGCCCTGATAGCGACAAATTCCAGGGCCATAATACCACCGGCTGTGTCCTCCTCATAAGGAAGAAGCTTTCCCAGTTCTTCAGAAACCTCATCCCCGACCGATTTGATGACCTCCCTTGCCCGCTCATTCGGCAGGTCACCTACAAGATCGGCGGCATCATCCGAATCAAGTTCCTCTACAATGTCGGAGATGACTTCATTATCAAGACCACTTATGATACTTTCCTGTACCGGAGGCTCGATTTCCACCAGTACATCCCCGGCCTCTTCCGGTTCCAGAATTTTGAAGATAAAGAGGCGTTCTTCTGCTTCCAGATGCTCTATGAGGTCGGCCAGGTCCGCGGGACGCATATTGTCGATAAGGTTCTCCAACAGCAGGCGGTTATCCTGACTGATATAATCCTTGACCTCTTCGATGATTTTTTCGTTTATGGCCTCTGCCTTTAAAAATGCCAAAGTAGATCTCCATTCCCTAACGCACTTCCTCAAGTGTCTTAAGAACGAGCTGCCTCAAGCCCGACCGTCCTTTTGCCAGTTTGCCCAACCCCTCCAATGGAATTTCCGCCCTTGCAGCACTTCTGTGTCCCCCGGCGGAACCGCCCCAGGAACCGAACAACTCCTGGGCCATTTTGCCCGCATTGCCCTTAAAGCCGGCATTTCGCAGGACAATGATCAGTTTTTCTTCATAAATCCCGCTGGCAATGCTCCATGTGGCCTCGGCCAGCCTCATAAAAAAATCAGCAATGATCACCAGGATATCGGGATTTTCGATATTCCCCATATGAACAAAAGCGATATCCTTCAGAAATGTCAGTCGCTCCATTGCCTTCACATAACTTGACAGGGTTTGCACAGTTATTTCCGAAGACTCGATCTTTTTTATGAGGTTCATATTGGCATATTTATAAAGATACCTGAACGCGTTGATATCATTGGGAGTGGATTCCCTTACAAAATTATTTGTGTCGGTCTTTATTCCATAAAAAAGTGCGGTGGCCAGTTTCGGGGAAGGCCTGATCTTGGCAGCCCTGAGATACTCCACCATAATTGTCGAATTTGCTCCGTAGTCTTCCTTGATATCGACAAAACCGGCCTCAGACAAGGGACCCAACGGGTGATGGTCTATAATGATATCGAACTTCTGATCCCTGAACCGCTCGTAACGGTGCGGCTGTGAATCCACTATCGCCCACTTTGTGATTTTTTTAGGCTTCCTCTTCCGCATCGGTTTTTGATCTATTTTAAGAAGCCTGACAAAAGCCAGATTATCCTCACGTTGAATCGGATTGATATGATAAATCGATGTCTTCCACACTTTTCTCCAGAGCATTCTTTTGAGGGCCATGGCGCTTGCCATGGAATCAGGGTCGGCATCGATTAAGACTCCCAGGTAGTCTTCAGGGCTCACGACTTCCCAGAGCCGCTTTATTTTCTCCAAAAGGGTGATAGACTTTGGAAAAGGGTGATCCATCATGGAATTCATGCCAGAATTCTCCTTATCTCCTCACACCGCTTTTCAATGTCAGGGGCCTGCAATATATCTGAAATAACAGCCGCCCTGCGGCATCCCGCCTCTACCAGTGATTCGATCGCCTCTTTCCCGATCCCCCCGATGGCCACGTAGGGGACCGGACACACGTCTTTCATCTTCGCAATTAGATCAAGACCGATGAGCGGATCTCTGTCCGGTTTGGTTGCGGTCTCGAAAACAGGCCCTATTCCAATATAATCCGCACCATCATTGACAGCCCTTTCAACCTGTTCCAACGAGTGGGTTGAGACACCTATAATTTTTTCTTTCATAAGTGGCCGCGCAAAACGGATTGGAATGTCTTCCTGGCCGAGATGAACCCCGTCCGCATCCAGAATGACCGCAAGATCAATGTCGTCATTCACTATAAAAAGCACACCTTCCCGTCTGGTCAGCTCCCTGAGTTTCAGACCCAGTTCCAGCTTGGCCTTCCGGCTCATGTCTTTTTCCCTGAGCTGAATAACATCCGCACCACCCCTGATCTGGGCGGCAACAACCTCTACAGGGTCCCTGCCCCTCAAAAAATTGCCCGGAGAAAAACAGTAGAGATGAACATTCGCTAAAGCAGAACGCAGGATTTGTGTTCCTTGTGTCTTTCCGCCACCTGCCTTTCCGCTCCGGCCTTTCATCTAGCTACCCTTCTAACTCGGCTATCAAGATCTCGGCGACTTTTTTGCCTGATCTCAGCATCCCCCCGAAAATCGGCCCCATCCTTGGCCCGCCGAAGGCGTTGTTTGCTGCCATGCCGGCCACATAGAGTCCGGGAAAAACCTCACCCGTATTTGCCACGGTAAACTGTTCTCCCTTCTCCGCCCAGAGGGACATCTCTCCGACAACGTCACCTGTCCTGGTATTCAGTTTGACATCCATCTTTCGGGCCACGGTCCGGCAGATATCCGCCGGATGGCCTGTTCCGTCCACCACAAAACGTGCCTTAACACTGAGGGGATCCACAAACAGATCCAGCTTTTCAACAGGTGACCAGTTGATAACGATTCCTGACACCTTCGAATGTCCTTCCTCTTCTCTGAAAAGGACATCCGTTACCTTTACAAGATTAAAGATGGGCGCCCCTGCCTTGACACACCCGGAAATAATTGTGGAGGTCGCTTCTACACTGTCCATTGTGTAATAGCCCCCCCTTTTTTCTTGAAAAGCAATCCCGAGATCCTCTATTACCGGGACGGCGTCTTCCTGGATGACTATTTCGTTAAACATCATTCCGCCGGCCCACATTCCTCCTCCCGGAGCCAGCTTTGCTTCAAAAACAGCAGCCTTGAACCCTGCCTTTCCCAAATAATAACCGGCCACAAGATTAGACGGTCCTGCCCCGACAAGAGCAACATCCACCTCCAGATTGGCAAGAAATTTCTCCTTAAAAGATTCTATAATAGATTTTGAAATTGCCACATCATCTAATTGCATTAACATTCCTCCCAAATTTTATTTACCTACGTTTCAAACCTTATCCGTAAAAGTCCATAATTTCCGAAAATCTAATGAAGCTCCCCGAAGCAAGCTACGGGGTATCAAGCGGAATTACGGCGTAGCCAACCCGTCTTCGCTCTGACGAGCTTCGCCGTGGTTCGTTTCGCCATTCATCCCTGCAACAAGTTGCAGGGTATTCCGGCGAAGCCGAATAAAGGCCGACCTTAAGCCCATTCACATTATAGCAAGGTATCTCAAATTTCAATAACAAACAAAATTTATTGCCTGTAATATCCGGCCGCAGACTTTGAGTGCCGGCGAGCACGTCACCAGGGCCAGACCTTCTCAATATATTCCAAACTGGGCCACAAATCCTCCTCCCTGTGCGGCTCGAGCGTAATTACGGGGACCTCCCTTTTCACGGCCTTGATCTGTTTGAAAAATCCCCGAAAATCAATACTTCCCTTACCTATTGCCAAGTGTTCATCCTGTTTGCCTTTATTGTCATTAATGTGGAGCTGTTTTATATGCGGTGCTAATGACTCAACCCATATTTCAAGCGGGGTATTGCTGAAAGCCGCCTGATGACCCGTATCCAGGCAAAAGCCTACTTCTTTCTTATCAAGGCCGTCGAAAAGAGCATCTATGTCTTCAGGTCCCCGCTCAAACACGTTTTCCAGCATGAGTAATGACCCCTCGTCTCTAACGCGCCTTCCAAGCCAGGACCACATCTCAATACTGTTCTCGACCCAAAGATCTCTTATAAATCCATATCTCTTTTCATCGTATCCGGCGTGACATACGAACGTTTTCGGCTTGAGAACAGGAACAAGTTCAAGGGCCTGCTCAAAACGCCTGCGGGTTATCGCCCTTACCTGAGGGTCCGGAGACCCGGGTGAAAGGTCAATAAAAGGAGCATGAAAGGTTGTGACAAGATCACATTTAAAAAATTCATTTGCAACACGGTCCACATCGGAAACGGAATATCTGTCAAGGGCCACGGCGTCAAAACCTATCTCCGGATTTAGTTTGTATTCGATAAACCGGTCTAGATAGGACTCATGAAGCATAGTAAAGGGAATATTAACCTGCACCTTATCGATACTGAACGCCATAAACATAACCCCCCTGATCCGATTGACAATTCTCCGTTATTTCTTTATACCTCAATTGAGTGAAAACCGAACAATTAAGATCACTCGGCATTCAGAGCTGTTTATAAGAAAACGCATCCTAACTGTGCTGCGGCACATTCAGTGCACTCTCAGAGGACTGTCGCAAGATTTTTGCCATGAAAAAGGCCATTCTTTCACCCCTGTGTTCAGGCCTGGTCATCCCCGGGCTCGGACAAGTCATCAATCAGCAGCTGAAAAAAGGGGTATGTCTCCTCATCCTGGTTTTGCTATTGTTCATCGCCACGGTGATCAAACTTTATCTGCTTATAAACAAGGCCTTTGAGACAAAAGCCGGTACACCGGAAACGCCCTCTGTCATGGACAAAATTGTAGCGCAAAATTTTTCGCTCTTATGGTGTCTGCTCACGGCCTTTGCCATCCTCTGGATTTATTCTGTGCTGGATGCATACATTGCAGGCAAGAAATTAGATCGAATTGAAGAAAGGGATCGTCTATGAGGGCCTATCTTATCGACGAACTTTCATCTTCCGGAATGGAAAAAATCACCGGCTTTTTAAAAAAAAATGCCCTCAGATCGAATATGGACAAAATTTTCTGGATTCGTATTCCGGAAGGCCTTCTCAGTGAGACCCAACTGCGACACCCTGAATGCCAGCCCCATGTCTTTGCGGCGGAATTGGGTCCGGGCTGGGTTAAACTGGAATTCTTTGTGCGCAGTTCAAAAAAAATTCAATGCACCTGCCAGGGCTACTGCACATCCAAACAAATCAATTATGTCACTGAATTTGCAGCTGACATGATAAAGCAACTGGGAATCAGGACGTAACGGGACGTAAAAAGGGCGTCCCTACTCCCCGAAAAGCACCTTTGCGATCTCATCCTTGAGAATTAAGGATTCATCCTTGTTCCCTATATGCCCTACCCTGATCTCCACCTCGGTCTCCTTTGCAGATCTATAGGTAAGGGAGATGTTAACAGGCTTTTTATCAAAGCGCCTGGCCGCAATTTTGGCAGAGGTCGCATCTCGGTCTGTACGCTCCACCCTGATATTTTGATTGTTGAGGGTTGTCAGGGTTGCCTCCAGGGTCTGTGCGAGAGGGGCTTCAAAGGTAACAGTTAATGCTCCCTTGTAATACTTGTACCCGACAACACCGGTAGCTGCACCGGCTCCGAAAAAGACCACGCCGGCGCACCCCACAGGAAGCAAAAACAATAAAAACAACACAAACGTTCTCAGTCTTATCATCCTCAAATCTCTTTTTGCTATTGTATTTTAAATGGCAAAATTTCCGTGCCTTGATTTGATCCGGTGTAATGATCCCAACCACCACAAAATACAATGCCATCTAATACAAATTATATGAAATGATGTCAATAGACAATGAAATAAATGCGGCATCCATCCCCAAACCTAAAAGTGTTCGAAGCCCTTTCCTTTTACCTTTCCGCACGAAACATAAATAGGCTCATTCACTTGCCGATGAGGTATTTATAGTGGTGCGGATTGGATTATAGGTTTGACTTAAAAATAGGTATCTGATAGCCTGAAAAATTATTTCCAAGTCAAAAAAAATACAAATTTTTTATGTTAACGGGAGACACGTCTCATGGATTATAAAAAGACCCTCAATCTTCCCAAAACCGCATTCCCCATGAAAGCAAATCTGGTCAAAAATGAACCGGAAATCCTTTCCAAATGGGAAGATATCGGCCTTTACCAGCTCATCCGCAAAGCCTCAACCGGCCGTAAACGCTATATGCTTCATGACGGCCCGCCGTATGCCAACGGCCATATCCATATGGGTACGGCCTTTAACAAGATATTGAAGGACATCATTATCAAATCCAGACAAATGGCAGGTTTCGATGCCCCCTATGTGCCGGGGTGGGACTGCCACGGCCTCCCCATCGAACACAAGGTGGACATGGAACTTGGTGCCCGGAAGGCTGAAATATCCCAGGCGGAAATGAGATCGCAATGCCGGAAGTACGCTGAAAAATTCATCGAAATCCAGCGCAACGAATTTAAGCGTCTCGGAGTCTTGGGAGAATGGGATCGGCCCTATCTGACCATGAACTATCCTTACGAGGCGACGATTACAAGGGAATTCGGAAAATTCGCAACAAACGGCAGCCTGGTGAGGAGTAAAAAGCCGATCTACTGGTGCACGTCCTGTATGACCGCCCTTGCCGAAGCCGAGGTTGAATACGGTGAACACACGTCACCTTCAATCTTTGTGAAGTTTCCCATGATATCCGACCTGAGCGAGAAGCATCCGGCCCTTTATGGAAAAAAGGTTTTCATTGCAATATGGACCACGACTCCGTGGACCATCCCGGCAAACCTGGCTATTGCACTGCACCCGGACCTGGAGTATGTGGCCGCGGAAACTGACGATAATGATGTGCTGATTCTTGCAAAAGAACTCCTTGATATATGCATGAATACGTTCGGAATTTCAAACTACAAAACTGTTGCGGAATTTAAGGCACCTGAGCTGGAAAATCTCAAGGCACGACACCCCCTTTACGAAAGACCCTCTGTCATTGTCCTGGCTCCCTACGTGACACTCGAAGCGGGAACCGGATGTGTCCACACGGCTCCGGGTCATGGACGGGAGGACTATGAGACCGGCCTGGAATACAACATCGAGGCCTATTCACCAGTTGACGATTCAGGCTGCTTTACACCGGATGTCGAGTTTTTTTCAGGAATGAATGTGTTTGATGCGAACCGGGCGGTTAACGATAAGCTTGAAAAGGTGGGCATGCTCCTCAAGGAAGAGGATATCACCCATGAATACCCGCACTGCTGGCGATGCAAGAAGCCGGTCATCTTTCGTTCTACCGAGCAGTGGTTCATTTCAATGGAAAAAAATCAACTCAGGCAGAACGCCCTTGATGCCGTCAACAAGGTGTCCTGGATCCCGAAATGGGGTCGCGACCGTATCTATAACATGATTGAGAATCGTCCGGACTGGTGTATCTCCCGCCAGAGGGCCTGGGGAGTTCCGATCACCGTGTTCTTTTGCAGGGAATGTAACGAATTGATCATCTCCGGGGAAATTATCGAACACATCGCCCAAAAGTTTGAAAAACACGGCGCGGATGTGTGGTTTACGGAAACAGAAGAAAACCTGTTGCCTGCAGGCACCTGTTGTCCAAAATGCGGAAATAACAAGTTCAGGAAGGAGACCGACATACTTGACGTCTGGTTCGATTCCGGTGTGAGTTATGCAGCCGTAATGGAACATAGGGACTATCTTGACAGTCCCTCGGATCTCTACCTTGAGGGAAGTGACCAGCACCGTGGATGGTTTCACAGCTCCCTTTTGTGCTCCTCAGGCACCAGAGGGGAAGCCCCTTACAGAAATGTCCTGACCCACGGATTCGTGGTCGACGGCTCGGGCAAGGCCATGCACAAATCCGCCGGAAACGTCATCGCTCCGGAGGATCTTATCAAGAAATACGGGGCCGAAATACTCAGGCTCTGGGTGGCGGGAGAAGACTACAGGGATAATATCCGGTTGTCCGAAGAAATACTGCAGCGCCTTACCGAGGCATACCGCCGTATCCGAAACACCTGCCGTTATATATTGGGCAATTTGAACGATTTTGATCCCAAAACCGATCCGATTAAGCACAAACAGATGGAAGAACTCGACCGCTGGGTCCTTCACCGGCTTTGGGAGTTAAATAAAAGGGCCTTGGAGGCGTACGAAAACTTTGAGTTCCACCTTGTGTATCACAACCTCCATAACTTCTGTGCCATGGATCTCTCTTCCTTTTACCTTGATATTATAAAGGACCGGCTTTACACCTCACCTGAAGCTTCCGTTCCCCGGCGTTCCGCGCAGACCGCAATGAACGAAATCTTAGAAGTCTTGGTCAGGCTTATGGCGCCCGTTTTATCCTTTACGGCCGACGAGATCTGGCAATATATGAATGGTGATGATCGGCCACTTAGCGTTCACGCGGACCTGTTCCGCCCCGTAAATGACGCGTATGAGGATCCTGAGCTGGCGAACCGCTGGGAAGTTATCATTGCCCTGCGAAAAGAAGTCACAAAGGTGTTGGAGCTTTCCAGAAAAGAAGGAAACATCGGGCACCCCCTGGATGCATCCGTCACCATAGGACTCGACCCCCGGCTTATGGAAAAACTGATCCCCTATCAGGATCAGCTCAGGTCAATTTTTATTGTATCTTCGGTGAATATAGTGGAAATCGACCGGCTTGACAGCGGTCTTGAAAGCGAGAACATGCCCGGTCTCAGGGTTACGGCTGCCCCTTCATCGGATCCCAAGTGTGAACGCTGTTGGGTGCACGACCCTACGGTAGGGCATGATAACAACCATCCCACGATTTGTAAGCGATGCGTCGAAGCTCTGGACCAAATTACCATTTAGTTGCCTGGCCTGCTCTCATAATTATCTGCCTTGATCAGATATCGAAGCTGGCCGTTGTCAACAGTCTCAAGCTGTATGAATCCCTGCCTGTTATCAATGGTTTTTTTAATCTTGTGCATATCAGAAACCGGGGTATGGCCTTCGGCTTGCTGAACAGACCCGGCTTTGACTTCACGTTTTACTTCCTGGTAACAGCAACCCTCACGGCTGTTGCCATAATAACGATCTGGCTTCTCAGGCTGAAGAGAAATGACCGATACCTGACCCTGGGACTTTCACTCATCTTGGGAGGTGCGCTGGGGAACCTCATTGACCGGCTCAGGTTGCGAGAGGTTGTCGATTTTCTTGACTTCTACATCGGGTCTTACCACTGGCACACCTTTAATATAGCCGATTCAGCCATCACGGTAGGCACATTTCTGGTGGCCGTAATCCTTGTATTTCGAACCAAAAACAACGTTAAACAGTCAAATCCTTGAGTTGTTGAATCGCACAAAACAATACCAACAGCTCAACCAATAAACAAAGCGGAGCAAAGTTTATTCCATGTTTCCTGATCTGTTTTCGATTGGTCCCATGACCATTCATACATACGGTCTCTTTATGGCCGCCGGATTCTTCTTCGCTATAATAGTCACTTTGAAAATCGCCGAACCAGAAGGAATAACTCCTCATCAAATTATGGATATGGGCCTTATTATTATCATCTCCGCTATCGTCGGCTCGAGGCTGATGCACATCCTTTTGAACATTCAGTATTACATTCAGGATCCCTTGGCAGTCTTCAAGATATGGCAGGGAGGGCTTGTCTTTTCCGGAGGAATTATCGGCGTTATCATATCCATGTTCTGGTACTCAAAACGACGGTACCTTTCTCTTCTGAAGATAGGCGATGTCTGGGCACCCGGCGCCGCGTTGGGCCAGGCAATTGGAAGGATCGGCTGTTTTATGTCAGGTTGTTGCTACGGCAAACCAACCGATCTTAAATGGGGTGTCGTTTTCACTCACCCCCATTCCCTTGCGCCGCGAAATGTTCCGTTGCATCCAACACAAATATATTCCTTTGTCTCAGGATTTATTATCTTTTTTATCCTGCTCAAAATAAGCTCAAAGAAAACTTTTAAGGGTCAGGTGTTTTTATGGTTTCTAATCCTTCACAGCACGGCTCGCCTTATCATTGAGCGCTTCCGTGGAGATTACAGGGGAATTATCTTAAACACCGATATGAGTGTCACCCAGCTCATAACCATCTTTATCCTGATTGCCGGCGTGGTAGCTCTTATTGTGCTCAAACCCAAAGCAGGTAAGCAGCCTGATGTTGAGTGAGCTGCATGGCAACCTTCAGCTGTCATCCAAACCCTTGTTTTGGTCTTTTGCTGAATAAGGATTCAAGGGCCGAGGATTCAAGGATTCCAGTAAAATACTAAAAAAAAGACCCTTTACCCGGACACCTAGTCTGGGTGCGGCATCACAAGTTTTAAGGCGAAGCTTGCACGCCGTCCGTGTGGCAGGCGGAGGCAGGGGACTCCTCGAAAGGATGCATCTTTCGGATCAAAACTCCTCTGCACTGTGTTGCGGCCCGTGTCGCGGTCTGCGTTGCAATGGCCTCATGGTATCGACTACCTTCAGGTGCAGCAGGCCGCAGTAAGGGTCGCCTGCAACTCAGGAGTAGATGCATCCTAGAGAAGAGTGCGTGCCGAGCCTTTCAAACTTCATCCTTATCTAAGTTGTTTGGGCCATGGCGCTCTCTTTTCAAAATGCGCATCCTGACTTCTGCCGAAAGAATCGAACGCCCCCATTCCCGCAAATAGACGGCCGGTAGAAGATACAAAAGCCTAAAGCCACGACAAAGAGTCCCTTCAGGGGCTGTCCAATGTTTAGACGTCAGCTCTTATTAACATTCCATAGAGCGTCATACCATGCGGCTTTCGAAAAGAGACCCCCATGCCCCTCTGCCTCGACTGCCTCATTATTGGAGGCGAGGTATGGCGCTCTTCGAAAGGCCGAGCCTTCCGGATCAAATCTCCTTCGTCCTGCGTCGCGGCCCGAACCGTGGTCTGCATGGCAACTGCCCAATGGTATCAATTACCTTCCTTTGCAGCAGACTGCAGCGAGGGCCGCTTGCAGCGTAGGAGTAGATACTGCCTTGAGAGGAGTGCCATGCCGAGCCTTTTGGCCGGCACAGCCAAACAAAATAACCCCAACCTAAAGGCGGGATTATCAAAAATTCAATGGGGCCTCAGTTCAGACAACTGTATTGATATCAGGTTTCTTTATTGAGCACCTCTGTTTCAGTATCAATATTTATATCAGAATCCTGGGACTCCTTCGTCAATTTAAAGACCGCAATGTCTTCAGATACAAGTTGTGCCTCGCGCCGGATTATCTCCAGGGCCTTTCCAACCTGTCTTTTTGTCTCCAGGTCCTTGGCTCGCCCCTTGGCATTTTCCAGCAGCGTTATCAATTTCCCATGGTCATCCCTGAATCGGGATACAAGGATTGCAAGGCCATCAATCATCTCGTTAATTCTTTGGCATTCCTTTTTCAGGTAATCCCCCTGTCGAAGAAACACCTTTCGCGTCAAATCCCCTTTTGAAATCGTTTTAAAAGTGTTGGTGAAATTAACGAGAGGGCCACAAATTCTGTGAGTAACGGATACCTGGTGTAAAAAGACCACCGCAAACATGATGACAACAGCCGGTACCAGTCGCCTCATTAATACGATAAATGTTTGTGCGGCCTGATACTGAATATTCATATCATCAGACAGGAACATGTCTGTTACGAGAGGATAAACGATGACACTCAATGTAGTAAGAATAATTAGAAACATGTAAATAAGACTGGTCGCTATAATCCTGAGCTGGAGATCTTTGTACCGAAAATAGTTCCTTAACTTCCTATCACGTCTTCTTGCCATTTTTCTTACCTACTTTTTAGTTGTTGTCTTTGTAAGAAAATTATATTCAAATACCGAGGCCACAGCAGTATGTTTGCCTTCTACAATATAGGGATTACCAGGATCAAAGGGATTTCCGGGATCGCCGGAAGTTATTGTGATGCAGACACCTTTAGATGGGGAGAAACCAACTAATTCAAAATCCGAATTGACTCCGTCGCTTCTAATAGACTGGCCGTTGCTTCCCACGAACGTATCATGATCAACAAAATACCCTTCCTGAACCTCTGAGAATATCCGCAAATCATGTTTTATTGTGATTTCATAAGCAGTCGTTCTGCTGCCGAGTAAAAACATCGCGGCAAGTGCGGAAAGGATGCCTAAAATGGCAAGGATAGTGAGTAATTCAATAAGTGTAAACCCGCCGGCATTCCTCTCTTTGAAAGAAAAGCAGCGATCACATGCGGGCGTGATTTTTTTGCTTAGACGCATCAAACCCAAAGTCTTGTCCCTATCCTATTATCCTATAAGAGCAGTAACAGGCAATGGAAAGAATTCATATCTGACCGGCATATAATAAGAAAACGGCGATCTTGTGTCAACACAATGTAACGTCCGGGGCACTATGCGCTCCCGGCAAGTCCTCTTTTCCACAGGTAGAGAGCAATCCCCGTAACCAACGCGGCATTGAGGGACTCTACTCCCTGCTCCATGGGGATGGAAAGCAGAGTGGCTTCTCTCAAATGCCGGGGGAGCCCCGGCCCCTCCAGACCGGGAACCAGACAGAAAGAAGGAGGGAATCGAAACGTAGCTATGTCCTTTCCCTCCGGAGAAAGCGCAAGCATGGGAACATTCGCGACGTTGAAGCGGTTGAGTGACGGCCCTTCAAACATACGAACCCTGAAAAGGGCGCTACCTGCCACACGAATTGACTTGGGAAGAAAAGGGTGTGCAGCCTCTTTCAGAAGGATCACCCTTGATACACCAAAAGCGGCAGCCGAACGGATCACGGCGCCTACATTGGCAGGGTCCTGAAAAGGAATACACAGTGTACAGCCGGACGGCCGGGAAGTATCATTCCACCGGGAGAATGGATCGACACGAACCAGTAGAACCGGTTGGCCCGTATCGTAAATATCAATCTTCCGGAAAAGCTCTGAACTCAGACAGTAAAAAGGTATTTCAAGTGATACGGGTAAAACAGGAATCTCGTGGTGTTCCGAATAAATTATACCGGAACAGTGATCCGGAAAATCAGTCAATACCTCCCTGATCTGTTTTGGCCCCGAGAAAAGTGCCTCTCCGTATTTCATTATACCACGGCCCCTGGTCAACTTTAAAAGGAACTTGAAAGTTGTATTGTTGGAGCTTGTTATTGCTCGGGGCTTCATGGCGGTTTCCTGATGAATTTGTTTGAAACATATCATTTAACTTGTCGATTATCAATGATTTGTAGGGCTACACAGAAAACCCTTGAATTCCATTCCTTTTGTGTTAGTCTTTGTCCGAATCTCTTTTTCCCTGATAAAAGAATGCCCGCTCCAAAGGCGGGGCCTGGAAAATAACCTTTAAAATAAAGAATTGAAGTGATCACGAATGGTGAATAACAATAAAAACAGATGGCAGTACGCCCAGTCAAAAGAAGACGAATTCTGGAAACGTAATGGTGTGTTTGATGATCAGATTGCCCGTGTGGTTTCCCGATACGGTCCGGTTATTGCCGAATTATCCAAGGAACTTGAGCCCGAATCACGAATCCTCGATGTGGGATGCGGACCGACCTGCGCCGGACAACTGTTCAGTACCGGTTTGAAATCCTTTCTGGATCCCCTTATGGATTCATATCTGAAAACCTATCAGGAAAAAATCCCGGAGGGAGAGAAGCTTTGCTGTCCGGCCGAGAACATTCCCAAAGAAGACGAAAGTTTTGATGTCGTGATCAGCTTCAATGCCCTGGATCATATGATCAGCCCTGCTGAAGTCCTATCCGAAATCCGCCGTGTCCTTAAGAAGGACGGCACATTTATGCTCGGGATATTCCTGCATCCTGCACCGATTGCCCTTCTTCGCAGATTTGTTGAAAAGTGTTTGCCGTTTTTGAGAGAGGACGCACATCCTTACTCATACACGCCGGCAAGTATTCGGGAACTCCTGGGTGAGTATTTTCATATCACGAGGGATACAAGGGTATACAGAAAGGATTCCGCTCTTTTCCCGTCACTGCATAGAGAGGATTGGGTCTTTATCTGCAAGAAACAATAGGCATCATGCCTGGCTGTCCTGACTGTCTTTGCCCTCTGAGAGCCGACCCCTCAATTCTTTTTCCCTCTCTTTAAGCCTCTTCTTCCTTCGACGGCGGCGTCGGTCTATTTCACGCTTCCTTTCTCGTTTTTTATGTATTGCCATAAAACCTCCTATCAAGTTTCACGTTACAGGTTTCTGTCCTCAAACCTCCGATTTCCGCTCTCCGAATCCTATCTCCTGTCTTCCCCGGCCCGGCGTAGCTTTGCGTAGCCGGCTGTCTTCCCTTGCCCGCCGTCTTCCTGGAGGGCTCGCTCACCTTCGACAAGGCGATGTATGGGATTATTTGAAAGGACCTATCTGCCGGATCAAAGCTCCTCCACTTGATGCGGCGGCCCGAGTCTCGGCCTGCACTGCAAAATCCTATTGGTATCCGTTACCTTCCATTCCAGCACGCCCGCCATAGCTTTAGCGACGGCGGGGAGGCCGCAGATAGCGCCGCTTTCCACTTTAGGAGTAGATAGGTCCTTGAAAAGAGTGCCATACCGAGCCGTTTTCCTTGCGCCCCAATCAAATGTCCTTCAACAATTCCTTTGCATCTTCCGACGAAAGATCCTTTTTGTCATAAAAAAACAGAAAGACTTCTCTAAACTTCTTTATCAGTTCCCTGTCTTCTGCCGCCTCGGCCAGAGACAGTCTGTCCCTCGGGTCATAAAAGTCCTTAAGTTTGAAGAATATTTCCCGTTTGAAGGTATCAGGATCAGATTCAAGGCGGTCCCTTTGAGACACCTTCTCGAGGAAGGCAAGGAGGGGCTTTGGATATGGCTGCATGATTTTATAATTGTAAAAGAACATATCCCTTTCCGACCTGTACCCTTTTGGAGCGAATTTTTCGATGATCCCCACGACTATACTCACAGGATCGTCTTCCAGGTCTTTCTTCTTACTCTTTCTCTTGACGAAAATATCCCACTTCACGGGATCCTCCACTAACCGGAAATAATCTCAAGGCTGAAATCAGCCGCCCTTGCCGAATGTGTCAGGGCGCCTATTGAAATAAAATCCACACCGGTCTTTGCCAAATCTTCAATCGTGTCCAGGTTGACGCCGCCGGAGGCCTCGAGAACCGCCCTGCCCTTCACGATCTCAACCGCCCTCTTGACTTCCTCGGGCTGCATATTATCAAGCAAGATGGTATCCACACCTGTTTTGACAGCCTCCTCCACTCCGTCCAGGTTCTCCACTTCGACTTCAACCTTGACCGTGTGCGGGGTATTTTTCTTGGCCAGCTCTACTGCCCGGGTAATGGACCCGGCTGCCGCGATATGGTTATCTTTGATGAGAACACCGTCGAACAGACCGAAGCGGTGGTTAAATCCACCCCCTATCCGAACGGCGTATTTGTCAAGCGCCCTGAGACCTGGAACGGTCTTTCTTGTATCGAGGACCTTGACCTTTGAAGACCCGGCCCTTTCAACATACTTTCTTGTCAACGTGGCAATGCCGCTCATTCGTTGAAGAAAATTGAGGGCTGTTCGCTCGCCTTTTAATATCGACGAAAGCGGACCCTTAAGAAAACAAACGCTTTTTTCGGCCGGAACAAGATCTCCGTCCCTGTAATACTCTTCTGGCTCAATTTCCGGGCTCATCGCAGACAAAACCATTTCAAAGACCGGCAATCCCGCCAGGACCAATCCTTCTCGTGCTATGAGAGTCGCTTTCCCTTTGTCGTCCGGGCTGACAATGGCATCTGTGGTCAAATCACCAATGCCAAGGTCTTCCTCGATGGCCAGCTGAACAATACGCTTTACTGCCGGGTCATTTTCAATCACGGATCGCCTCAAAGAACCGGAGGTTCTGGTTTAGTTTTTCCATTTTTGCGGACAGTTTATCAACCTTTTCCCTTACCTCGGCAACGATTTCAGCCGGCGCCTTCTCCAGGAAACTTTTGTTCGATAGCTTTTTCTTTGAGACGCCTATATCCTTTTCAAGTTTCGTGATCTCTTTTCTCAGCCTCTTTCTTTCTTCCTCAAAATCAAGAAGCCCTTTCAGGAGAACATGCACCTGGTTCTGACCGAACACGGCAGTTGCCGAGGCATCAGGTTTCGGCACATCGGAGTCAATAGACGCCTCTTTCACATTGGCCAGGTTCTGGACGTGCCCCAGGTTGTTCTGTAAAAGTTTCTTCTCTTCTCCGTCCGCAACATCGATTGCGATATTGATCTTCCTCGAAGGCGGGATATTCATCTCACCACGGATATTTCTAATTCCCGTAATCAGTCCCATGAGCAGGTCCATTTCCCTGATGGCTTCCGCATCCCTGATGAACTCCGAGGCTTCCGGGAACCCGGCGACCATGATACTCCCTTCCGAGCCCGGCAGCTTTTGCCAGATCTCTTCCGTTACATAAGGCATAAAGGGATGCAAAAGCTTCAGCGACGCCATGAGGACCTCCTGAACAACGGCCTTTGATGTTTCCTTCTGATCTTTGTCTTCCCCGTAAATCGCCTGCTTGGCCATTTCAAGATACCAGTCACAAAATTCGTGCCAGATGAAATGATAACACAGACCTGCGGCGTCATTGAACCGATAGTCTTCAATGGCCCGGGACACTTCCTCGCTGACCTGTCCGAGCCTTGTAAAAATCCATCGGTCCGGAAGCGTGTAAAGGCTTTCATCCTTTGCGGTATTTCCATCATGGTCCAGGTTCATCAGTACCAGCCTGGCGGCATTCCATATTTTGTTAACAAAATGGCGATAACCTGAAATCCTTTCTTCGGAAAGTTTCACATCCCTGCCCTGGGCGGCCAGGGCGGCCAGCGTGAAGCGAAATGCGTCGGTGCCGAATTTGTCCATCACTTCGAGGGGATCGATCACATTCCCCTTTGACTTGCTCATCTTCTTGCCCTCTGCATCTCTTACCAGGGCATGAATATAGACATGCTTGAAAGGAATATCCCCCATGAAATGAAGTCCCATCATCATCATCCTGGCTACCCAGAAAAAGAGGATGTCAAAACCTGTAATAAGGACAGATGTCGGATAGAATGTCTTGAGTTCATCGGTTGTATCGGGCCATCCGAGCGTGGAAAAGGGCCACAGGGCCGAGCTGAACCACGTATCAAGAACGTCGGTTTCTTGAACAAGATCATCGCTCTTACAGGACCTGCATGTCTTAGGCGCCTCCTTAGCCACATGAACCTCGCCGCACGCCCGGCAATACCAGGCGGGAATACGGTGTCCCCACCAGATCTGCCTGGAAACACACCAGTCTCTGATGTTATCCATCCATTCGAAATAGACCCCTTCCCAGTTAGATGGATATATCTTTGTCTTTCCTTCTCTAACCGCCCGGCTCGCTTCCTCGGCAAGAGGGCCGATCTTTACAAACCATTGTTTTGAAAGAAGAGGCTCTATCATGGTCTTGCACCGGTAACAGTGCCCAACGGCATGCTGGTAAGACTCTACCTTCTCAAGCAGGCCGTCCTTTTCCAGGTCCTCCAGGATCCTGTCACGGCATTCAAACCTGTCCATGCCTTCATACGGCCCTGCCAGTTCATTCATTTTACCATCTTCGTCAATGACCTTGATTCTTTCAAGATTGTGGACATTTCCGATCTCAAAGTCATTCGGATCGTGGGCTGGAGTTATTTTCAGCGCGCCTGTACCGAATTCAGTATCCACGTACTTGTCAAAAATCACGGGTATCGGTTTTTTGAGCACAGGTAAGAGCACATGAGTGTCCGGCAGTTCTTTGTAGCGATCATCATCCGGGTTCACCGCTACGGCAGTGTCGCCTAAAAGGGTTTCAGGCCGCGTGGTGGCAACGATAAGATGCCCTTTTCCATGCCTGAACGGATAGCGAATATAATAAAAATAGCTGTCGGTATCGTGATGCTCCACCTCAAGGTCGGCCAGGGCGGTATGACATCTCGGGCACCAGTTGATAATGTAGTCTCCACGGTAAATCAGCCCCTCCTCATAAAGCCGGACAAAAACTTCCTTGACTGCCCTGGAAAGACCTTCATCCATGGTAAAACGTTCCCTGCTCCAGTCGCAGGAGCATCCAAGCCTTTTCAACTGGTTTACAATGAATCCCCCGTATTTTTCTCTCCACTCCCAGACCAGATCAATGAACTTATCCCTTCCAACCTCATGGCGATCGGTTTTCCTGGCTGCCAGGTCCTTCTCTACGACGTTTTGCGTGGCAATGCCGGCATGATCGGTGCCCGGTTGCCAGAGCACATTTCCGCCTTTCATTCTCTGGTATCTGCACAGGATATCCTGCAAGGTATTATTGAGGGCATGCCCCATATGGAGGCTCCCTGTAACGTTTGGGGGAGGGATCACTATACAAAAGGGTTCTTTATCGGAAAGGGCCTCCGCCCTGAAAAGGTTGTTCTTTTCCCAGTAGTCATACCATTTCCGTTCTACATTCTCAGGTTCATAACCTTTGGCCAGTATTTCTTTCGCCATATTTCCGTTCGCTCCTTGGGGTTGAAATTATCAAAACCTAAAAAAAAAGGGTTGCAACATAGACAACCCCTTGATCGATAACATTTGTCTCAAAATCCTAAAACAGTGACGGGCTGCACTTTATTCAAGTGAGGAATCGATGCTCTCCTTCAGAGCATCTATTGCACTTTTGATAACCTTCTCTGCGACAGTTACCATGGTCTCTTTCGCGACCCTCTCCACAACTTCTTCTACCACTTCCCTTATGATGGCCTCAATCCTCTCTTCGGAGATACCGGTAATTTCCGGTCCTGCTTGTGGAAGCGTATCACTCTCGAGTGCCTCTTTCGCATCCAGGGGTCCCCCACTCAAATCCTCAAACGGAATTTCAGGTGCCATATCCGCGCCCAGTTCCGTCGTCTCTTCTTCAGCTACCGGCGCCTCCGGCTCCTCTTCTAATCCCGGCAATTCCTCGGGCTCAAGCTTGCTGACACCTAACGCTTCGTCATCATAGATGCTTTCGAGATCACCTTCGTCTAACTCAAGTTCCGCACCTATTTCTTCCGCCGGTTCAAGGTTCGCAACGGTGGTATCCACACCCGCTTCAAAAACCTGTGTTTCATCCTCTTCAGATATTTCTTCTAATTCTTCAATGTCCAGATCTTCTGCTTCTCCAACCCCCACGCCTTCTTCGACAGGCTCTTCTTCCAACAATTTCGATATCTCATCAGCTTCCGAATCCTCGAATAACTTATCACCTTTATCAGCCTCACCTCCGGATAACTCCAGGTCATCAAGGACGGTACCGATATCCGATTCAAGAATCTGAGAGGAGTCTTCTTCCTTAGGTTCATCCAAGCCCTCCAATCCCAGATCCAGTACCTTCTCTTCCGGTTCTTCGCCCGGCTCTTCTTCCAGCATTTTCGCTATCTCATCGGACTCCGACTCCTCGAACAAATTATCACCTTTATCAGCCTCACCTCCGGATAACTCCAGTTCATCAAGGACGGTGCCGATATCCGATTCAAGAATCTGAGAGGAGTCTTCTTCCTTAGGTTCATCCAAGCCCTCCAATCCCAGATCCAGTACCTTCTCTTCCGGTTCTTCGCCCGGCTCTTCTTCCAACAATTTTGAAATCTCATCGGATTCCGAATCCGAAATATCCGCAGACGGTTCAACGATATCTACCAGTTCCAGGATCTCCTCATCCGATGCAAAATCACCACCCAGTTCAACAACCTCATCCTCCGAAGATGTGTCAAAATCAAAATCAAGGAGTTCTTCTTCGCCCTTTTTTCCATCCCCTGAAAGCGTATCATTATTGCTCATGGCGATACCCCGTTTGATAATTGATAAGTAACTATTTTAAAAACCTAAATCATAAAAATGAATAACACAGCCCTCCCATATTGTCAATGCTTTTTGGTTGCCATTAAAGTAACAAAATCAAACTAATTTAAATTTGATATACAAGCACTCTAATCTTGACCTTCCGAGCCAAACCTGCTAACAGGAATACCATCGGGCGATTAGCTCAGTTGGATAGAGCGTTGGTCTCCGGAACCAGAGGTCGCGCGTTCGAGTCGCGCATCGCCCGCCATAGATAATACAAGGGGTTCAGCCGTTTTCGAACCCCTTTTTTTTCTTTGGCCTCATTATCGATATATTCTTTTTTTTCAATATTCTGCCTATCAACATCGAGCTTTGAATCCTCACCTTCGGAAGTATGTTCGAAGGGTCGCGTTTCTTCCGGCGGATTCTCTTTTTCAGATTCGGCATTATCCGCCGCTGTTATTTGTATAGCCCCCATCGTATTTGTATCCGCAAGCATGGCAGAACACTCCTTTGAATATGAAAATGAAGCTCCCCAAAGCAAGCTACGGGGTATCAAGCGGAATTACGGCGTAGCCAACCCGTCTTCGCTCTGACGCCCTTCGCCGTGGTTCGTTTGGCCATTCATCCCTGCAACAAGTTACAGGGTATTCCGGCGAAGCCGAATAAAAAACCCGCTTCCAGGCAAAGAAAGCGGGTTTTGAATCTATTTGCTTGGCAACCCCGCTGTCACATTTATCCTTAAAGGACTTAGACCGGAAGCTTTGCGCCCCTACCTTTCGGAAGGTTTGCCCTTCAGCAGAAAACTATTGGTAACTGTTTATGTTATCGGCCTCTTTTAAAATAACTTTAGGAAAAAATCGGGTTTATTTCAAAATAACCGGTTCATGGGAACAGGACACTGTCCAATGTCATGGGCGGACCCCAATTTCATTTCTCAACAAAGAAACATTTTCTTGCACCGGCAGCATGGGCCCCATCGCTGAGCATGGATCTGTCAAATCCTTGAATGGCTCTTTCAAGTCTCTCCACGCCATAGAAGTATACGTCTGGAAATGCCAGGTACATTCTCTTTGTAACTGAACGAAACCCCCGAACGATAAAGGCCTCAATAGCTTCTTTGCGGGAAATACCCGCGTGACCGATATCCTCATTTGAGAACGGTCTAATAACGACATGCGATTCCATTTCGGTATTTTCACCTGAGGGACTCTCTATTTGAGTTTCTGAATCATTTAACAGGTAAATAAACGGTTCAAAACTATTCACATGTTTACCCCGGCGAAACACAAAATGCTCGTCTTCTATGTATACCTCGACATCTTCGCAGAAAATTTTCATGATTTTCTTTTTAATACGATTCATGTTGATCCCTACCCCTCATAGGATTCCTGACTATATTCGGCCGTCTCTTGCCCCCCTTTCACAATTTCGATGGCTGATAAGCCATGGTATCCGGCGATTCAGGGGATTGTATCAATCGCTGCAAATGACGGCTCATGAAGCGGAACAAGGATGTCGGCCATATCCCTCACCTTGAGCATCATGTCGTAGGCCTCGTAAGTATCGCACACGGTGCCGGGCGGGATGACCTCCATTTCCATGGCCCTCACTTCTTTCGGCGGATGAAAGTTTTCCATGATAACACAGAATCCTGTTATGGCTGCAAGACCCTTATCCGTTTCCACAATCACCGTAAGCCCTCCCCTGGTGTGCGCAGGGGTGTGAACAACCCTGATACCGGGCACGATTTCCATGTCTTGGCTTACCGTTTTAATTTGACCGTTTTCCTCCACATCCTCGATGTAGTCTTCCATGTATCTGAAATCAAGGGGGTGTGGATTGTGAATGCTTTCAAGTTCCTTTTCATGCACATAGAAGACGGCCTTGGTGCACTTGTCATCATTTTCGCAGTGATCATTGTGAAGGTGGGTGTGGATGACGACATCTATTTCTTCCGGCTTCAGATCCCAGAGTGAAAGCCCCTGTTCAAAGGTGTAAATCTTGCCGCCTATCCTGTTTTCCCGGTCCTCGGACTGGATGGGGCTCATTTCGCCTGTGTCCACCAGGATTTTTCTGTCACCGCCCTCGAGATACCAGGAGTAGATCGGAATCACATAGGGCTCCCCGTAGCCGTATTGATAGGTCATCATGCCTTTGTCGAATATCTTGGTCCCTACTACAATTGGATGGATCTTGTATGTGTTCATTTAAAATATCCCCTCCTCCTTATAAGCCGAGTTTGTTCATTCCTTTTCTTTTCATGTACAATTACCATAAATGATTCCATTTCGTATTTATGGCTTCATTTCTCCACCCCATAGCATGTCTAAGAATTCCTTGTAGGGGACAATAACTATGGAATCAACCGTTCTTCTGCGAGGTACAAAACATACGCAGAAATATCTTTCAAGTCTCTTCTCCTCACTGAGGGCCTGAAGCGATTTGATATCGCGGCTTGAGATGTTTGCTTTGGCCTTTATTTCAACCGCGGTGTGGTCTCCGATAATAAAATCCACCTCAAAACCGGAGGTCGACCGCCAGTAACTAAAAGGCTCTCCACTCACATAATCACGGTAAGACATAAGCTCATGAAATATGTAGGTCTCAAAGGCCTCTCCATATTCGGGTGTGCCGGGTCGAAACATCCTTCCCTGGAGGGCCGACACAACGCCCACATCAAAAAAATAGTATTTTGAGGATGCAATGGGTTTCCTTTTCTTTGATTTTCGCCAGGCCGGGAGTTCGTGGAGAATTAAAGTGTCTTTGAGGACTTCAAAATATTCATACACTGTCGTGCGTGCCACCTGGGCGTCATTGGACACATTCGTAAAGTTGACGATTTTGCCGTTACAAAGGGCGGCGATTCTAAGAAAGCGGCTGAATGCCGGAATGTTGCGAACAACGCCTTCAGCTACGATTTCTTGCTGCAGGTACATACCCGTATAGGCATCCAGATCCGCAAGATGGTCATCGGAAAAGTAGATCGACGGAAGCAATCCTCTCTCCAACGCCTGTTCCAAATGGAACCGATCACCCAGTTCATTGCATGTAAGGGGGTGAAAGGACCGCATGCGTGCCCGGCCGCCCAAAAGATTGATCCCGCCCCGGCGAAGCTTGCGAGCACTGGAAGCGGTCAGGAGAAAATGAATGCCGCGATTTTCAATCAGTCGATGGACTTCATTCAAAAGCTCCGGAAGACGCTGGATTTCGTCAATGACAACGAGACGATCCCCGGGGGTGATTTCCTGTTCTATCCGTTCCGGATTCCGGCTAAGGGCCAAAAATATAGAAGTATCCAAAAGATCATAGACCCTTGCCCCTTTCAGACTGTTTTGAATAAGAAAGGTCTTACCTGTTTGACGCGGGCCGAAGAGAAAATGGGATTTTTTCTCTAAAGAACACATTACATTTGAGCGCATTACTTCCTTTAATGATAGAAATATTTCCACGGATAAAGAACCACTGCCCATGGGTCCTTGTAGGCAAAGTTATGACTTTTTCAAAGTTCTTTGAATAACCTGGAAAAGGAATGTCCGGGAGCCTTGATATCCAGATCAAGGAAATAGCCGAATGGTGTCTGGTAGCTTACATATCCGGCGTTCTTAAGGCGGGATTCGGCGTTATCCATAAGTTGCTTGGTTATTTCCGGATCAGCTTTTCTTTCTGCCAGATGGGCAAAAGAATGTAAAACGACTTTATCTGTTTCATTTTTCCTGGCTGCCCATTTCAAATTCTTGATGAGCTTTGTTTCGACCGAAGAAAGCTTTTCCTCATCCTCTGGTTCGACATGTATGAAACCCAGAAGCGTATCTTCAATGACTTTTTCCTCATCAATATCAGACGCTATTTCCAGATTCTTCACGCTCGTTTTGTAAGCAAATCTGTCTGCGTACATCATAAGTAATTTCATTTCATAACCCCCACCTTTATTTATCTCCCGCCTTCAATAGTAAAAACATGTACCATGTTGCCCTATGTCATTCAATAATGAACTTTTCGTCCCAAATCTGCTTGCCACGCCGTAGCCCTGAGCAAAGTCGAAAGAAAAAGTCCCTGAGCCCGACGAAAGAGAATCTCCCTGAGCCTGCCGAAGGGGTGCGAAGGCGGGTCCAATGTCAGGGGCAGACCCCAAATTTCGTTTTAATATGCCATTTTTTCCGGGATGACTCCCCTCACACCTCCCTTGGGGAACGGGGTATCTCCATCCCTCCTGGGAATAAGGTGCATATGGGCATGCATAATGGTTTGACCGGCAGACTCACCACAATTAACTCCAAGGCTGAATCCCGTAACAGAGGGATCTTTTTCTAAGATTTTGTTTTTCATCACTAAGACCAGTGCTTCAGCATCTCTTCTTTCCAGTGACGTCATCGTGAAAAAATCAGGGGTATGTCTTCTGGGCATAACAAGGGTATGATATCTGGTCACAGGATATTTGTCTCTAATCGCAATCGCTGTGTCATTTCCTTCAACGATCCGGCCTGTTATACTACCAGAACAAAACGGGCAGTCTCTCTGGTTCTCCATCGCTTAATCTCATTTCCTGAAAAATTTGTGTCTGTGCCGTTCCATATTTTCTTGAACAGGCCGAAATTTTTCCTCCTCTATAAAAAGGGGATGGGTGTGCCCCCCTTTTTCATTTTTGTCAAAAGTGTAGACGCGACCCCTATTTTTTCTAGATTCGCCCTCTCATGGGCAGACCTTGCTTTTTTACATCTCTAAACAAAAGTCAAACGGAGACCTGACCCCTTTTTCAGGGAGATTGCCCTCAGCATCGACTCGGCACTCAAAGATCTGGACACCGCGTT
>CAZIXY010000013.1:0-2932 GCA_964543315.1 uncultured Desulfobacteraceae bacterium
CATTGCCGGACAAAGAGCTTGATCCGAATGATCCCTCACTAAAGTCCATGGAAGAGGCCGCCCGTCAGTTGGGGATAGAGTTTGAAAAGGAAGAGTAAGGTAGGAATGTTCCAAAATAGCTCAAATGGTGGGACAGTGAGCGTGGGACGCCCTTAGGTTTTTCAGTTTCTATGAATTGAAGACATAACGTACCGGTTTATATGCCCAATTGAGATACATCCTATAGACCACAACCGAACCCAATCCTTAGATAAGAGAGTGCTATGCCATGGAAATTATGCCTTTTGAAATCTGAGGTGTCTTGCCACTGTCTTAACTTTCCAAAAAGTAGTGATTCAAACAGAATATCGAAAATGAAATCTCTGATAAAATCATAGGCGGGGAAAATTAAAGAACGTCTTCCACTAACTGGATCTCCTCTTCGGTCAATCCATATAGCTTGTATATGATTTGATCAATAAGCCAATCTGTTTTTTTGAGCTTTTCCTTGATATGTAAGAGCTTTAAAAGGGCTTTTTATATTTGTTTTTTACGGTCTCAAAGATTGCCCCTTGCGTTACGATTGTGTTTGGTGTTACACGGCGGATATTGCTCCTTTTGCTGCGGCAAGAAAATTTTCTTCTCCAGTGTGAGAAATAGGATTCAGCACCTTTGTTCCCTTCACGGTGAAACGTTCACTGCCGCCATACAGGACGAAGCCGCCCGAGCAGCGCTCCCCGAGGGCCCTGCGAAACCGTTCAATGCCTTTTAGAAAATCAGGAGTGAAGGTGGCTGCTGATTTGATTTCAATCGGGATGAGCGCACTTCCTTCCCGGAGCACCAGGTCGACTTCGTTTCCGTATGTGTCGCGATAGAAATAGAGTTCAGGGCGTTTCCCGCGGTTCAATCTTGCCTTAAGGAATTCCAGGATCACCAGATTTTCGTAAAGACCTCCGCGGAGCGGGTCCCGAGCGGCCTGCTCCGCTGTTTCGATGCCCAGCAGATGCGCGGAAAGCCCCGTGTCGGTGAAGTAGATTTTCGGCGATTTGATCACCCGTTTGCCGATGTTTTCAAAAAAAGGCGGCAATTCGAAAATCACGAAAGATGCTTTCAGCACACTGATCCAGTTTTTCACCGTGGTTGCCGAGACACCCACATCGTTGCTGAGGGACGTATAGTTCACAACTTGCCCGACTCGGCCTGCCAGAAGCATGAGGAACTGTTGGAATGGCCGCAGATCTTTCAGGTTGATGAGGGCACGAACGTCGCGTTCCACATATGTCTGGAGATATCCATTGAAAAAACGGGCCGGGTTCAATTGCTCCTTATGGATCCTGGGAAAAGCTCCCATGACAACCAGCTCGAAGGCGTCCCAGTCAGCTTTGTAGGTGCCTAGGTCGGGAAATGAGAAGGGCAGCAGGGTCAGGATTGCTGTCCGTCCGGCCAGGGTCTGGCTTACAGCCTGGTGGACCTCAGGCTGATGACTCCCCGTCAGGATGAACATGCCGGGTTTTTGCGCACGGTCCACGATACCCTGGATATAAGAGAGCAATTCAGGCAGTCGTTGGACCTCATCCAGGACGCCCCCCCGGCAGTTCAGTGAGGAAGCCCCGCGGGTCGGTCTCGGCAGCCAGCCGGATATCAGGCTCTTCAAAAGAGTAGTAAGGTTTTGCAGGGAAGTTCATCTGCACGAGAGTGGTCTTGCCCGACTGGCGCGGCCCGAACACGGTGACCACGGGATATTCCCCGGCGGCTTCTATCAGCTCATTTGCGATCTCTCTTCTGATCATGCCAGGAGATAACCATTATTTTGTGAAAATCTCAAGTTCAAGTTTGGATTTTCATAAATTGGCCCTCTCATTAGTCAATCCATATGGCTATTAAGCTTGTGTAGAGAGAATTAGATTATGTTTAAAATTTATAAAATTGTGTAATTTCAAATCAAATTGGTATTCAGGTTAAGCTTTAGTGTCGTGTCTATTTATAAGGGCTAAAGTCAACCCCACGATGTTGTCCGCGTTCCTCGTTCCAGGCCGTTTCATCCTTGGGAGGAGGCACTATTTCTTCCGTTTGCTTTCGGAGCAGCTTAAGGGCCCCTGACGGACAGGTGGTTACGCAAAGACCACACCCGATACATCTTTCCCTGATGACCCGGTACGCGCCATCATTTTCCTCGATGGCGTTTACCTGACACCTCTCGTCCGCGCAAATGCCGCAGGCTTCGCACAAATCAGGGTCGATTTCAGCGTAATAGTGAGAATTTACCACCATGGACGCAGGAATACCCAGCTTATTGATTCCCCGCAACACGCCGCAACAGCAACCGCAACAGTTGCAGATGAACCAGTGGCCGGTCTCCGTGTTCCAGGTCAGGTGGACAAGGCCCGCGTCCTCGGCCATGCTGAGCACATTGTTGGCCTCTTCTTTGGAAATAACTCGTCCCCCCATATTATTGTTTTCAAAAATCCCGGGCACAGGGGCAAGGCCCATGCAGACTTCCAGGGGCTTTTCACATCTATTGTCCAGAAGCCCTTGCTCTTTTTTGCAAATACAGTCCATAACCATAAATGACCGTGCGTTTTCAATAAGGGAGGATACCTTTTCATAGGAAAGCGCCTCGTGTTTGGCCTGGATCTCCTTTTCAATGGGGATCACCTGCATGATCTGTGGCTTGTTCCGGAAAAACTGCTTGCCGTGTGCATCCATGTACTCGTCACACATCTCGGCCAGCTCTTTATCCATATGAGGGAGCTGGAACTCGTAGATCCCGATGACCCACGGCATCATCCTGAACAGCCTGGTCCCGCCGAAATCAACAGACATGATTTGTCCCTTCTCCCACATAGTGGTCAGCATATCTTCCAGAGCCTCAACAGGGCGGCCCGTACGCCCCGCGATCTGCTCCACTGTCTCGAAAGATAGTTTCAGATCACAGAAGAGATCCGCCTCTTCC
>CAZIXY010000013.1:3032-25043 GCA_964543315.1 uncultured Desulfobacteraceae bacterium
CTGCTCCACTGTCTCGAAAGATAGTTTCAGATCACAGAAGAGATCCGCCTCTTCCGGCCTGAATATCTTCTTCTTGAAAGAATGACTCTTCTCTTGGAAGAAAAAAAGGACCTCACATCAAGAGAAAGGCATCTCTTTCAGTGTTGTAAAGTCCCAGCAAAACTGTGTGCAAAAAAAGCGTGCAATGTTATGCGTGTTCCTTATTTGCTGTGACAGGTTTCAATGAGAAACTGAGAAGCAGGCTGGCAATACTCACACCGGTCAGGATCAGAAAAACCAGCTGGTAGCTGGTCGTTATATCGAAGATAAGACCGGCCAGCACCGGGCCGACGGCACCGCCCACTGTCACACTGAAGGCGACGATGCCAAAGAAAAGACCATGGGAGCCGATGCCGAATAACCTGGCCGCTATGGGGGAAATCACCGTAAAAAAGGCACCGTGGGCAACTCCGTAGATAACGGCAAAAAGGTACAGCATCCACATGTCCTCTGAAACCCGAAGCCAGAGGAAGCTTAAAATCAGGAGTATGAAGCACATAATCAGCGATTTCTTATTGCCGATTCTATCAATTGCCAGTCCGGTGGATAAACGGCCTAACATGCTCACTCCGCCAAGGGTGGATAAAACGCCGGCCGCTTTGATCGGCTCCATACCGATGTCGATGGCGTGAGGTACAATGTGTACCATTATCGTTAAAAAACAGGAGCCCGCCAAAAGACAGACAAGGCAAACCATCCAGAATGTCCCACTGCGAATTGCTTCCTGAAGGGGCAGGCCTGTATCGGATGAAACCATTTGGTCCTGTGGGGGTTCCCTTCCCCCATCCGGCAATTGCCCCATTTGTCCCGGATCCCGGCGCAGCAACAGCCCTGAGCCGATAACGAATACCAGGACAACAATGCCGACAAAGACAGCGGCAAAGCGCCAGCCGTAGTCAATAATGAATATGCCTGCCAGCAGCGGCATAACCAGCTGTCCGGCTCCGGTGCCGACTTTGACGATCCCTGTCATCGTTCCCCGACGCCGGACAAACCACCTGGCGATGGTTGTTAAGGGGATGACGTCCATGGAACTCAGACCCATACCTCCCACCAGGCCGAAAAACAGGTACAGTTGCCAGACCGAATGGAGTTTTGAGAGTAATAAATAGGCTGAACCGAAAAGGACGCCGGTAACCGCCATAATAATTCGCGGTCCGAACTTATCGTTAAGATTCCCCGCCACTATGCCCAGCAAGCCCATGAGGAGAAAGGCCATGGAGGAAGCACCTGATATCGTGGCCCGGGACCAGCCGAATTCACCCAAAAGCGGCTTGAAGAAGACCCCGTAGGCAATAAAGCTGCCGACGCCGATTCCCTGAATAAGGAAACAGGCCGCCACAATGATAGAACCATAAGAGAATTTGGATACTTTTTGTTTGTTCATAATGAAACCAATGCACCGTTACAGCCTTGGCATGATCTGGATGGGGTGTCCCGGCACTATCTAAAGGTGTCATGATGCCATCTTGTCACCAAAAAATCCAAAAAAATATTTGATCAAGATTTGGCGCTTGAGCCGACCGGCGCCTTAGTGCTTATAAATTGCACAATTGATTTTAAAAAGAAACTGTGACAATATCCCTGCTCAACTTAATATGTTTTGGGAGGGGGGGTTTTGAAAAAAAGGGGACCTTATAAAAAACATATCTACTGGATGACAAAGGAAGAGGAGGAACGACTGAGGGAAGAGCTCGCCGGCCGTAACATCAAGTTGAAATCAGCTAAGGGGATCATGTGTACGCCCCTGGATGAAATAAACAAGATTGCCAGTGTGGCACCTGATGTGTGGGATGAGACCTGCAATAGGCAGGGAAGCTGGTACCGCACATCTGAGAAAAACGGTCTGTATCTGATCATCAGTTCGTTCGAATTGGAAGACCACAAGGACCAGAAAGAGGCGATTATTACCGAATCGGATTTTACTCCCCCCCGTTTGGCCAATGAAGAGGAAAAAAAGGAACTCATCGCGGACGGGCAGCTTAAAGATCGTCTTCCCGAAGATTGGCTGCACCCGGGTGATGTGGAAAAGAGGATTTATTTGAGATGGGCACGAAGGCTCGGGTCGGATGTGGAGGACTACGACTTTCTCTACCTTTCACACACGGCCAATCATTCCAACTTCATAAATCCTCAATTTTTTACTGAAGAGGGTGATGGGATCGTTCCCTATTCCATAGATAAGAGCGCCCATCTCTGCTCTTGCTGTGTGGAGCTTTTTGGTGTTTTGGGGGGGGAGTACAAAAAGAGACTGGTGGCTCCATGCCCGGGCGCCACGATTTTCGCGCGGCTGAAGAAGGACAAGTATTTCTTGGTAAAAAAGACCTAGGAACCTGTTCTACGACAGGATCTTAAGATATTGTTGTTGTTCGGGAGCGGGAATTGATGTGATTCAAAAGCAACGAGGAGTCTCTGGAAAATGAAAAACCTTCTCAAGAAATTTGACCAGTGTTTTCTTTCGAATACGGATCCTTTCATTGGTTCCATCATTCATATAGTGGCCATATTGGCGCTGGCCATTATTGCCTGGTGGACTTTTGGCACGGTGATCAGGAGATTTGAGAAAAGATATCGCGACAGGCCCTTCTTTGAGAAAAACGAACGCTTATTCATGCTTGTAAAAAGGGCCGGGCACTATTCCATCCTGATCCTTGTCGGAATAGGATTGATCAACCTTTATCAGGCAACAATTATTGAAAAGATCTTTTATGCCTTCATGATCCTGCTCCTCTCCTCATTTGCCAACAGCATCCTGGAGAGTTTCGTGCCCTACCTTGAGAGCAGGCTTGCCGAGAAAACAGCGACCTCCCTGGATGATGTGATTCTCGGCCTGTTCAAGAAGTTTTCAGGCGTGATCATATACGTAACGGGAATTATTCTGGCACTTGATGTGCTGGGATTGAATATCATGCCGTTTGTCGCCGGTGCCGGCGTGGCGGGCATTGCCATAGGTTTCGCAGCCAAGGACACGCTATCGAACCTTATCGCGGGTATCCTCTTGATCATAGACCGTCCTTTTGAGGTCGGCGACCGTATTGAAGTCTGGTCTGCGCCGAAAAACGCCGCCACCTGGGGAGATGTCATTGATATCGGACTGAGGGCCACCAAGATAAAGACCACGGATAATATTGTGATTGTTATACCCAATAACGAAATAATGAAGAGGGATATCATCAACTATACCACAATAACCGACGAGATCAGGGTTCGGATACCCATCGGGATTGCCTATGACGCGGATGTGAAAAAGGCAAAGGAGATCATAAAAAATATCAGCCTGGAATTGGACTGGGTTATGCGTGATCCTGCACCTAAGGTTGTGGTCAGGAGTTTCGGGGATTCCGCCGTCAATCTTCAGGCACGCGTATGGATCAGGAAACCCCGTCAAAGGATGGAGACCATTTCCTATATTACCGACCGTGTGAAAGAGGCGTTCGAACAGCAAGGGATAGAGATCCCATTCCCAAAGAGGGATATCTATATTAAGGCGCAGGGCGCAGGGAGTAAGGCCCAAGATCTATAAAGGTTATTTCTTTTGAAGAGCCCCATGCCTTCGCCTGCCAGACGGCGGGTAAACTTCGCCTTGTGATTTATACAAAGCCGTGTATGCTAAAAGAGGAAGAACGTGGCCAACCAAGACCTTGCCATGACTCGTAAAGAATATCTTCTTGCACAAAAACAGAAAGGCAGGCATGTTTTCGGTGTCTTTCCGGCCCAATACCCAAGGGAACTTTTGTGGGCCATGGACGTGGTGCCCGCGGAGATCTGGGATCCGCCCGAAGAGTTTATTGCCGCAAACGCTCATCTGCAGCCGTATATCTGCTCCGTGGTAAAATCAGGTTTGGAACTGGTTCTCAGCGGCAAATGCGATTTTTTGGATGGCTTTTTGTTCCCGCACACCTGTGATTCCATTCAGAATATGGCCGCGGTGATCTATGATTATATCAAGCCGGACAAGCCCTGCTATTTTTTTTACCACCCAAAGAACCCTCACGGAAAGGCCGCCTGGGATTATTATATAGGAGAATTGAAGAACCTGATACATTCGCTTGAAAGACAGCTCGGACCCCTCGATCCGCATGCGCTCAAACAACGAATAAAGCAGGGGCGCAGGATTTCAAGCCTTTTTGGTGAGTTTTATGATTTGATGGCTCAGGGCGAACTGGATGTTGGAAATGAAAAGTCCTACAGACAGATTCGGCGCGGCGAGTATATCTTTCCCGATGATTTGATTCCGGAGCTGGAAGGATTTATTGGCGGGAATAGGGGAGAAGGGAGAAAAAACTTAACACCCGTTATCCTGAGCGGTGTTCTGCCTAATCCGTCGGAGATACTCACCTTGCTGGATTCATTAGGGGTCCGAGCGGCACATGATGATTTCTTGATCGGCAGCAGACGTCTTGTTGTGCCTCCAAGCGACAGGGAAGATCCATTGGAACAGCTCGCGGATAGCTATTTTAGTATGCCGCCCTGTTCAACAAGAGGGGCTCCCATTGCAAAAAGAAGGGAATATCTGTTTCGTCTGATCGACGCGGCAGGGGCGAAAGGCGTTATTTTTAATGTGGTCAAGTTCTGTGAGCCGGAGTGGTTTGACGTGCCCAACCTGATAGAGGAAATAAAAACGAAGGGCATCCCAACCCTTGTCCTCGATACGGAAGTGAACCAAGGCCTTTCAGGTCAGATGGTAACAAGGATAGAAGCCTTTGTGGAGATGATTTCATGAGGTAATTTATGTCCGCGATACAAAAGGCCCGTTACAATTTAATGAAGGATCTGGGAGCGCCCTTCCTCATGTTGCTGAGGCAAAAGCAAAGGAAAAGAAGGCCTTCAAGACCGAATCCGCACCTCGGTCCCCCCTTGAAGTGTTCAGGACGCCTGAAAGAGATTATGACGCGTCATTATTATTTATCCCGTTTTTCAACAGGGGCCAAGCCGGTGGCCTGGGTGACCAGCGGGGCGCCTGTTGAGTTCCTGCGGGCCTTTGATTTCTACACTGTTTATCCGGAAAACCACGGTGCTCTGTGTGGCGCACAGAAAGTGGGCCCTGATATTTGCAGCGAGGCCGAAAAGAAGGGATATCATCCGGATCTTTGTTCCTATGCCCGTATCGATCTGGGCCACGCCTTTTCAGGGAAGACGCCTGCCGGTCGTTTGCCCAGACCGGACCTACTTTTTTGCTGCGATAATATCTGTCAGACGGTGCTGTACTGGTACAAGGAGCTGGCGCATTACTGGGATATTCCTTTGATCATTTTTGACACGCCCTATAATTATGGGGATATCAGGGAGAGAGACATTGAATATATGTCCCGTCAATTTGAAGAGATGATTCCCCAACTGGAAAGGATTTCCGGAAATAAGTTTTCTCACGACCGATTAAACAAGATCATAGGTGTTGCGCGGGACTCAGCATTTCTATGGGGAGAGGTGCTTGCGACAATGAAGCACAGGCCGGCCCCCATGACCATTTTTGATGCCTTTGTGCATCTTGCCCCTATCGTCTCTTTGCGCGGTCTACCTGTGGTTCTGGATTATTACCGTCTCCTTTTAACGGAACTGGAAGATCGGATAGAAAAAGGCATTGGAGCCGTCACAAAAGAACGCAAGCGGCTCATGTGGGACAACATAGCCGTGTGGTTCAATCTGAGGGACTGGTCCCTTCTCTTCGCCGAGAGGGGCATGAATTTCGTTGCGGCCACCTACACCAATGCATGGGCGGAGACCATCCATTACCTTGACGACAGGTCCCCGTTTGAATCCATGGCACGTGCATACAGCCTGGTGGTTTTGAATAACAATCTCAACAGTCGCCTGGAACTCATGGATCGAATGGTTCGGGAGTACAGCGTTGACGGCCTGGTTATGCTTGCGCTTCGGAGTTGCAAGCCTTATTCCGTGGGTCAATATGACTTGAGAAGGCTGCTCGGGGAGCGTCTGGGGATAAAATCGGTGGTTATTGAATCGGATATGACGGATTTTCGGGCCTATTCGGAGGAGCAGACGCGGACCCGGCTGGAGGCCTTTTTTGAGGCGCTGGAGAGTTAGGGTCGAAGCATCGCCACAGTCGCAAATCTTCCTGTTTTTCCTTCGGCGCGATATGAAAAGAACAGGTCTGCCCTGCAGCGGGTACATATCCCGGATATTTCTATATTCTCCCTTTTGAGCCCCGCACTTACAAGCTGTGAGCAACTGACAGCCCACAGGTCAAAATAGTTCTCCCGGACGAGGAATGCCTCAAAATGTCCGGGGAATATATCCCCATAGCCTGCAAACTCAGCGCAACAGGGACCGAGTGAAGGCCCGACAGCCGCAAGCAGATTGGAAGGCCTGCAACCGAAATCCTTTGTCATGCGGATGACGACCTTTTCCAGGATGTTGCATACATTACCCCGCCAGCCGCAGTGAACATTGGCTATGACCTCTCTTTCCGGATCAAAGATAACAATTGCCTGGCAATCCGCCTGTTTTACCATGAGTGCAATGCGCGGCACGTTGGTTATCATGGCATCGGCCGAGGGAATAAAGCTGTGGGAGAAAACATCACCTTTACGAAGAGTGACTATATTTTCCCCGTGTTTCTGGTCCATAAACATCAGTTGTTCGGCCCGGAGGGACTCTTTGATTTTCTCAAGGTTTGTCTTCACATTATCCGGAAGATCAGCAACCGTGTATGACGAATTGAGGCTATTATAGGGTGGATCACTCACTCCCCCCCACCTGGTAAAAACCCGGTGAACGAACTTTGGATGTCGGGAGAGTTTAGGAAACCGGAAGTATTGGAGGTCTTCCTGGATCCACAAAAGGTCGGATGAATAGGGGGTTTTATTTTTTGAGAGGTTGGATTTTTGGAAATGAGATGATTGGATGGAGTTTTTTTTGGGTCCTTGGTCGTGCATCCTTATTTGAACCATAACCGAGAAGAGATTGCCGAAAGGAAGAAAAAGATAGATCACATCACGACGCAGGCCCTCTTACTTACCGCTGCTTCCTCCCGGACCTGACGGGGTTCGCAAGCGCCTGTCACGCGAGGTCCATCCCTTCAACAAAACAGCAATGTATCAACTCGTGTCAAGGACCTCATAAAGACTTTCAACCCCGCATGAGCGGATTTCGGGTTACAGGGCACCGCTAGCTCCCCGTCTAGCACGACCAAGGCCCGCAAAGCCCTTTTAGTCGACGTCGACCCGTTCTTTGAGTTCCTTGCCCACTTTGAAGAAGGGGAGTTTTTTTGGTGCAACCTTTATAACATCCCCGGTTTTGGGATTCCTACCCTTGTACCCATCATATTGTTTTACTTTGAAGCTTCCAAGCCCTCTGATTTCCACTCTTTCACCCTTTATAAGGGCGCTTTCCATATCCCCAAAGACCGTGTTCACTACCTCTTCGGCCTTTTTTAAGGGCAAATTCTCTTCTTTCGCAAGGGCTTCTATCAACTGAGATTTATTCATGATACTCCCCTTTCTGAATTAGGTAACGATTAAAAGCGGATACATGGATCGGATATTAAAAATAGAGGATCATACATCCTAAGTCAAGAGCAAATTAGTGAAAAAGTTTACTTTTTCCCTTCCTTGCGCTATAAGCCAAAAGGCTTGTTCCAATCCGTTTCGTCGAATGTAGGCTTTTGAATTATAGGGCACGGATTGAACGCAGGATATTCTATTTAATTATCAGGAAGGAGTCCCATATATGAAAAAACTGACTCGCGATGGGATTGAGGAACTGGTTCCTTATCCACCGGGAAAACCGATAGAAGAGCTTGAAAGAGAACTCGGCATAAGCGGATCCATAAAACTGGCTTCTAATGAAAATCCTTTGGGTCCTTCTCCCCTTGCTGTCCAAGCGATCCAGGACAAGCTACACACGCTTCACAGATACCCGGATGGGAGCGGTTACTATCTCAAAACAAAACTCAGCGAAATCTATGGGATACCATTTGATCAGATTGTCCTTGGCAACGGGTCCAATGAATTGATCGAGCTGATCTTGCGAACATTTTTGTCCCCAGGTGAAAATGTGATCCAGGCCTTTCCCACCTTTCTGGTTTATGAAAAAATGGTAAGAGCGATTGGAGGACGAATGATTTCGGTTCGCCTTTCGGACTTCAAGGTCGATCTAAAAGAGATATCCGGAGCCGTCACCCCTGAGACAAAGATTCTATTTATATGCAATCCCAATAATCCTACCGGATCCGCCATATTTAAGGAGGATATGCGGATTTTTCTAAATGAGATCCCGGATGATATTGTCGTGGTATTGGATGAGGCCTATATAGAATTTGTTTCAGACGAAGCGGTCGCCAACGGGCTTGAATTGCTTAACGATCATCCATTGTTAGTAGTGTTGAGGACCTTTTCAAAGTTGTATGGACTCGCCGGCCTGAGAATCGGCTATGGATTTGCTTCACCAAGGATCATCGATTACATGAATCGCGTCAGGCAGCCCTTTAATGCCAACGCACTTGCCCAGGCCGCGGCAACTTCCGCCCTTGACGATTTTGTATTTGTTAGCAGAACGCAAAGGGTTGTCAGAGAAGGCCTCGATTACTTATACAGCAGCGTTGAGGACATGGGCCTTGAATACGTCCGCACACAGACAAACTTCTTTCTCATAAAGGTCCCCATGGGAGGACAGAAGGTTTATGAACTTATGCTGAAGGAAGGAGTCATTGTACGTTCCATGGCAAGCTATGACCTTCCGGATTATATAAGGATCAATGCGGGTCTGCGGGAGGAGAATGAAAGGTTTGTAAAGGCCTTGAAAAAGGTGCTGGGTTTATAGAGACCCCTGGGCCTTTGATTTTTTTGTAGTGTTCATGAGTGATGGAGAGTTGGTTTCAAGCACCTTTTCGGCGATGCCACTTTCCTCAAGGTTGATATCAATATTTTGCCTCTTTTTTCGCAGCCCATAAATTTTTATGAGAAGCCAAAACGATTTGGGGATAGAACAAAAGGAATGCCAAAAACAGACGTCATAACCATAGACGGACCGGCCGGGTCAGGGAAGAGCACTATCAGCCGTCTTCTGGCCCGAAAGATCGATCGTTTCTATCTCGATACCGGGGCCATGTATCGTGTGGTCGCGCTTGCAGCGAGCCGAAAAGGGATTCCATTATCAGACGGAAAAAGACTGGGAGAAATTTGCAGATTTCTGAAACTGCGCTATATGACAGATGAAGACCCGCCGCGAATTTTTTTGGATAATGAAGACATTTCCACGGCAATCAGGTCTCCGGAAATGGATATGCTCGCATCCGAGATTTCTTCTGTTAAGGAAGTCAGGGATGCGATGACGGAACTTCAGCGCAAAATGGTCCGAGGAATGCGAGTTGTCGCAGAGGGCCGGGATATGGGAACGGTGGTTTTTCCCGGCGCACAACACAAGTTTTTCCTTACGGCTTCTCCAGAGGTTCGCGCAGAAAGAAGATACAAAGAGATGTTAGGCCGAAAAGAGTCTGTATCTCGGGAGGTCGTGAGGGCGGAAATGGATAAAAGGGACCATCAGGACAAAACGAGGGTATTAGCCCCCCTGAGACCTGCCCACAACGCGAAATTGATTGATTCTACGGACTTAACGCCGGATGAAGTTGTCAGAACCATCCTAAAAAACCTGGAAAAAGGAAATGAATAGGGGAAAGGTAAGGAGTAGCAAGAAAAAGCGGTGTTTATTGCCCTGTGTTTTTATTAAATAAATTGTTGAAATAGCATTTTCAATTTAGTACGGTTAAATTTTAAAATAACAGAAATAGCCACAAAATGGAGGAGCGACAAGGTTAATGGAAAAAGAAACAAACAGCATAACCCAAGATGAGAGGTTGGAATCCGAGAACGAGGAACCGAATATTGTAGACGAACAGGTGACCTCAAGCAAAGCGAATAGTGCAGAGGCAACTGAAACCGGAGAAGATGCTCAGGATACAGACAGTTTCATGGAGCTATATGAAGAGAGCCTTAAGTGTATTCAGGAAGGTGAGGTTGTCAAGGGTGAAATTGTTCAGGTAGATAAGGAATATGTCCTGGTTGATATTGGGTACAAATCGGAGGGACAAATAGCGGTCCGCGAGTTTTTGGATTCGGAAGGGAACCTGACAGCCCATGTCGGAGACAGGGTTGAAGTGCTTTTGGAGCGACGGGAGGACGACGAAGGCACCATAAGGCTTTCCAAGGAGAAGGCAGCCAAGATCAAGATTTGGGATGACATCAAAGAGATCTATGAAAATAACGGCACTATTAAAGGAAAAATTTTGTCGCGGGTCAAGGGAGGGCTTTCTGTTGATATAGGTCTGCAGGCATTTTTACCGGGGTCTCAGGTTGATTTGAGGCCTGTCAGAGATATGGACGGCCTGGTAGGCACGGAGCACGAGTTCAAGATTGTAAAATACAATAAACGGCGCGGGAATATTGTTCTGTCCCGTCGGGCAATTTTAGAATCACGTCGAAAGGCCCAAAGGGAAGAAACCCTGAATTTGCTGGAAGAGGGAGCCGTTCTTGAAGGAACGGTAAAGAATATCACGGATTATGGATTGTTCATAGACTTGGGGGGAATTGACGGCCTTGTCCACATTACGGATATGTCCTGGGGCCGTGTCGGGCATCCATCGGAAATGCACCAATTAGGGGACACTATCAATGTAAAGGTTTTGAGTTTCGATAAGGAAAAGGCAAGGGTGTCGCTCGGCATAAAGCAGTTGACGCCTGACCCATGGAGCAATGCCGAAGAAAAATATCCTATTAGCATGAGAATTACAGGACGTGTTGTGAGCCTGACTGATTACGGAGCATTTATTGAGGTAGAACAGGGAGTGGAAGGACTGATTCATGTGTCCGAAATGTCCTGGACAAGAAAGATAAGACATCCCTCCCAGATCTTGAATGTCGGTGATATGGTTGATACAGTGGTTTTGAATATCGATGTCGCCAAAAAGAGAATTTCTTTGGGCATGAAACAGGTTGAGCCAAATCCCTGGGATGTCATTGAAGAAAAATATCCCGTAGGGACAACCATAGAAGGGAAGATAAAGAACATTACAGACTTCGGCATTTTTATCGGCATTGATGAGGGCATAGACGGTCTGGTCCACATATCAGATATCTCATGGACCAGGAGGATAAAGCACCCTTCGGAGGTTTATAAGAAGGGTCAGGAAGTGCAGGCTGTTGTCCTTAATATTGAAAAGGAAAACGAGCGTTTCTCACTGGGTATAAAACAGCTTACGGAGGATCCCTGGGACAAGATCCCGGAGATATATAAACCGGGTACACGAGTGACCGGGACCGTAACAAACGTGACCGATTTCGGGCTTTTCGTTGAGCTTGAAGAAGGGATAGAGGGCCTTGTTCACATTTCCGAGATAGCAAAAGACAGACATGGAAATCCCATGTCACGATTTCAGGTCGATGATGTGATTCAGGCCAAGGTCTTAAAAGTATCGCGGCAAGACAAAAAAATCGGCCTTTCCATTCGAAAGCTGGAAGAAAGTACTGAAAAGGAGATATACAGGAGCTACTTAAATAATCAAAGGGAAGCCACATCAAACCTGGGAGAGTTATTGAGAGAAGAGATGGTTAACCTAAAGGGGGAGGCTTCGGCTCCCGACCGGGAACCTGAAAATGCCGAGGCAACCGGGACAGAATTAGAAACAAAGGAAGAAACCGGCGACAGTGCTTCTGAAGAACCGGCACCTGAAGAAACTGAACCTGTGGAAATGGAAGCCGGTGCAATCGAAGAGGATACTGAATCAAAGGCAGAGGCAGAGGACGAAACAGTGGATGCCGCTTCCAATGAACCTGAAATTGAACAACCCGAATCTGAGAAAGAGGAAACCAAGGCGGTCGAAGGGCGTCTGGAACCGGATGAGGATGTTCATGACGATCGCGCGGACAGCGCTTCCGAGCAACCGGCACAGGATAGTAGTGAATCAGTTTCGTAGCTTATAAACAAATAAAGAAATGACTCCTTCTTGGTAATAGACAGGACAAAGTGTGGCCTTCACTGTGAAATCGCAGGCTCCCAACTAGTTTTTAGAGTTTTATCATTCCATGCTGAAGGTATAAACTAACAAAAACCTCTCCGGTTTTCTGCCGAAAGCAGATAATAATTCCGAAACCTCCGACAATGCCAGGAAAAAAGCATCCCATACTGACGGTCATGGCCATCCTTGGGGCAATTGCACTTCTGCTTTTTGGAACGATGGCCATTGTCCTGACTGTTTTTTTACCCTCCTCCAATTTTTCTTTTAGTGAAAAAATAGGCGTTATTCCGATAGATGGTCCTATTTCAGATTCCATGGCAATCACATCCCAACTTGTCAGATTCAAGAAGGACAAAGGTATCAAGGCAATCATTCTGAGGATCAATTCTCCCGGAGGTTCTGTAGGACCGACACAGGAGATTTACCGGGAGGTCCGGAAAACGATTCGTTCCAAAAAGGTCGTTGTCTCCATGGGTGAGGTGGCTGCATCAGGCGGATATTATGTTGCCGCAGCGGCCAACAAGATTGTTGCCAATCCGGGCACCATTACAGGCAGTATCGGTGTCATTATGCAATTTGTCCAGTTCAAGGATCTTATGAGCAAGATTGGCGTCGATCTCGAGGTCCTGAAGAGCGGGGAATTTAAAGATGTCGGGTCCCCTCACAGAGAATTGACGGAAAGGGACAAAGAACTCATCAACGCCTTGATAGGGGATATCCAGAGACAGTTTGAGGAGGGGGTGGCCAGCGGAAGGAACATGGCAGTGGAAGAAGTACAAGAAATTTCAGATGGTCGCGTTTTTTCCGGTGATCAGGCAAAGGAATTAGGTCTCGTTGATGCGTTGGGCAATTTTCAAGACGCCGTGGAAATCGCAAAAAAAATGGCCGGTATCAAAGGAGACGTGACGCTGGTATACCCGAAAAAAATGGAGCTGGGGCTCTTGGACCTGCTGCTTGACTTGTTTGCCGAATCAGCTACCCGGGTGCTTCAGGGTATTGAAACCAGGATCGAGTATAGATGGACGGGTCTTTTCGACCGCGTATTTAAAGAAAGCTATTAATATCTCCTTTTCCCTCTCGAATAACGACCGGCATATCATCAATCAAAGAGACCACGCTGGAAGGGCTTGGGTAAAGAATACCTCCGTCAATAACAATATTAAGATAGGAGGTAAAGGCCTCTGCTATGGATTGTGGATCGTCATAGCCTGCGCTGGTGCTTATGATGGGTCTGCCCAGGGTCCCTACAATGTTAAGGCAGATTTTATTATCGGGAACGCGAATACCAACGGTCTTCCGCTTGGTCAACATTATTTTCGGCACCAGCCTGGTGCCTTCTAAGATAAAGGTATAGGGACCCGGAAGGAGTCGTCTCATAGTCTTATAAGCGTAATTTGAAACCAGGGCATAGCGGCTGATTTCCTTCAGGCTGTCGCATACGAAAGAGAAAGGTTTTTTCAAGGGGCGGTTTTTCAGTCTATAGATCAACTGTATACCTTTTTTGTTATAGAGATCACATCCGATTCCGTAAAAGGTGTCGGTCGGATAGGCAATCAGCCCCCCATTATCTAAGACTTCGCTCACTCGACTAATGAGACGCTGTTGAGGGTTATTGGGATTTATGGAGAGCAATAAGGGTTTTTTGTTCATACTAAGAGCCTGTCGGAGTACCGGTTGCTTCCTCTACTCTTACCACGTTATCTGCAGAAAATTAAGTAAAATATTGTTACCTTTCGACAGTTATATATGATAGTCTCCAAATCGTATGGTCTCAGAGTAAGTCTTTGTTTACATTTACGAGCGGGCGTTCGAGAGGTTCCGGGAGCTGGTTGTAAGCACATTTCACAGAGAAAAACAGTGATTAAAGTTAGAACTGCGGGAGTATTCGTATGGACTTGGGTTCATTTATGGTCCTTTATTCTATTTTGTTCGGGCTCGCCCTTGGAAGCTTTATAAATGTTTGTATATATCGTATCCCTCTTAAAAAATCGATTATCAGTCCGCCGTCTACATGCCCCAAATGCGGCCAAAGGATCAAATTTTACGACAATATTCCCCTGATCAGCTATATCCTTTTATTAGGTAAATGTAGGCACTGCCATGATCGTATCCCGCTCACTTATCCGGCCGTTGAACTCTTGATCGGAGTTATGAGCCTGGCCTTGTTTATCAGATATGGTCTGAGTATTCATTATATCCTGTTTCTTCTGTTTGTTTCGGCCCTTATTGCCATCAGTTTTATCGATTTTCGACACAAGATCATACCGGATGTCCTTTCACTACCCGGCATCGTTGCCGGTTTTTTGATTTCTTTTTTGCCAGGGACAATTACCTGGCTTGATTCGTTAATAGGGATCCTATCGGGTGGTGGGGCTCTCTTTCTTGTGGGGTTTGTCTATAAAATACTTACAGGAAGAGAAGGGATGGGAGGAGGCGATGTAAAGCTTTTGGCTATGATCGGGGCATGGATGGGTTGGATATCGTTGCCTTTCATCGTTCTGATATCTTCCCTTACCGGCGCGGTTATCGGGTTTGCTTTCATCATCCTTTCCGGAAAAGGGCTGCGGTTCAGGATTCCGTTTGGTCCCTTCTTGTCTTTGGGCGCTTTACTTTATTTCTTTTTTGGATCTGAATTGACGAATTTGTATTTTCGTTTGCTTGGGTAGAGAGGTCTGGTTGTGAGGTTCCCGCTATATAGCTTGAGAACAGGGGTTCTGACGTATATGGCCTTTTTGACTGTAGTCGCCATGCTTCTTGTGAATGTGGTCATGGTGAAATTTGCAGTAAGAGATTTGCTGAAGGAGAAACTGAAAACGGGACGCATGCTGATGAATGCCATGGAACAGAAGCTGGAAAATGAGATGGTTATAAAGCAAAGCTCCTGGGAAAAGCTGCAATCAGATTCACAATTTAGGAGCAGAATTGCGTCTGCGCTTGAGGAATCCGACTTCTCTTGTGCCCTGGTGTTCAACGGAGAATGTAAAAAGGTTTTTGATAGCGGACCTCATGGTGAAATCAATAAAGATGCCCTTTTGATTTCGCGAAAGGTTCTTGCAAATAGAAAAGGTTCCCATGAATTTTCCGGTAGCGCCTGGGGTGTGATATGGCTTGGCCCAAAAAGCTTAAATATTTCGGAGCCCATGTTTTTCAAAGAGCGTTTCGCAGGTGCAATCACCCTAAGTGCGGATTTGGTTCCTCTGTATAAAAGACTAAGAAGTTCCGAAAAGATCATTCTTTTTTACATTTTTCTTAATACGGTTGTTTTTGTTCTTTTTGGCGCCTATTTTTTCTCAAGGACCATTGTCAAGCCAATTCGCAAACTTTTAGGCATTACAGAAAAATTTGAAGAGGGGGAAGTTTTTCCGCAACTTCCGGACCCATCGCGAAATGAAATAGGGCAGCTCTTTCGCTCTTTGAATAAAATGCTCAAACGTCTGGGGGAAAACAAACAGGAATTACGGTCCCATATCACATCTCTTGAAGAGGCTAATCAGGAATTAAAGAAGGCTCAAAATGAGATCATCAGGTCCGAGAAACTTGCTTCAATGGGTCGTTTGGCTACAGGGGTGGCTCATGAGATAGGCAACCCAATAGGTATTGTTTTAGGTTACCTGGAATTACTCAACAAGGGTGGTCTTGATGAAGAGGAAAAAAAGGATTTTTTAAATCGAATCGAGTCTGAGATAAGACGTATTAGCGGCATTATCAGGCAGCTACTTGATTTTTCGGGCACTTCAAGCGGTGAACGGACGCTGACAAGCCTGAACAGTTTGGTCATTGAAACAATAAACATTCTAAAACCTCAACCAATGATGGCTTCCATAAATCTGAATACGGATCTAAAGGCGGAAAGAGATGAGGTTTTGGCCGAAAGCGATCAGTTGAAGCAGGTTTTTCTTAATATTATTATGAATGCGGCCGATGCCATGGGAGATGACATCGTCTCGGAGGGAGAATCCCGGCCCAAAACGCTGGCGGTGAGAACTTCCAATGTGAATGATATGATAGAAATACGTTTTGCGGATGAAGGACCCGGGATCCCCGAACAAGACCTTGCTCATATCTTCGACCCCTTTTTCACAACCAAAGAGCCTGGTAAAGGGACCGGCCTGGGCCTGTCGGTCTGTTACAGAATCGTGGAAGGATTAGGAGGGGCCATAAGAGCTGAAAGTGCAATCGGAAAAGGAACGACAATCATTATTGACATCCCGCTCTACAAAAAAATAAATTCCAAATGAGAAGCATTAAACAGGGGGAGTGTTCGGAATTAATACGTTCCGTATCGTCAGAATGACTAAAGTGGAGATGAATGATGTCTGAACAACATGTGCTTGTCATAGATGATGAAAAAAATATGCGGCATATGCTGGAGATTATGCTTAGCAAGGCAGGTTATACTGTTGACAGTTCAGCGGACGGTAAAGACGCCCTTGAACTCATGATGAAGTCTGATTTCCAGTTTGTCCTGTGTGATATCAAAATGCCACACATGGACGGGATGACATTCTTGAAAGAGGCGAAGGAAAAATATCCGGAAAAAACCTATATCATGATGTCAGCTTACGGCACTATGGAAACAGCACTGGAAGCCATGAAGGAGGGTGCCTACGATTACATTTCCAAACCATTTAAACCTGATGAGGTGCTTTTGACCCTGAAAAAGGCCGAGGAAAGGGAAAGGCTCAAAGAGGAAAACCTGAGGCTAAAAAGCAGGATCCATGAAATCGAGCAAAAGTATTCGTTTGGGAATATTATCGCCCGAAGCGAGGCCATGGCCCGCGTATTCGATCTCGTCCGAAAGGTCGCGGACCACAAGACCACGGTGCTCGTCAATGGAGAAAGCGGTACCGGCAAGGAATTGATAGCCAGGGCAATTCACTCAAACGGTGGCAGGGCCTCAGGGCCTCTGGTCAGTATCAACTGCGGCGGGATCCCGGAGAATCTCCTTGAAAGTGAGTTGTTTGGTTACAAGAAGGGCGCATTCACCGACGCTGTGAGGGATAAACCAGGCCGTTTCCAAGAGGCGGATGGCGGGACTATCTTCTTGGATGAGATAGGAGAAATGCCGATGTCACTTCAGGTTAAGCTCCTAAGGGTTTTACAGGAGGAAGAGATAACACCATTAGGAGGCCTTGGTTCAAAAAAAATCGACGTGAGAGTGATTGCCGCGACATCAAAGGATCTCGTCAAAGAGGTGGAAGCGGGAAAGTTCCGGGAGGATCTTTTTTACCGGATCAATGTCCTGACCATTCATCTTCCCGCACTGAGAGAAAGAAGGGGGGATATTCCCCTTCTTGTAGGTTATTTCATTGATTTCTTTAATAGGAAGTTGAACAAAAGCATCGAGGGGCTTTCTTCGGAAGCTATGCCGATCCTTATGGAATATGCCTGGCCGGGCAATGTCAGGGAACTGGAAAATGTTATTGAAAGGGCAGTACTGCTTGCAACTGAAAGATGGATCACGCCGGCCGAGCTTTCAGACATGACAAAGACTGAAAAATTTCCCTTTCATCTCGGCCCTGCCGATACACTTTCAATCAAAAAGGCCACCAAATTCGTGGAAAGGGAACTGATTGAGAAGGCCCTAAAATTTACAGGAGGTAATCGGACTCAGGCGGCCAGGATTCTTGAAATCAGTCGCCCAATACTGATATCCAAGATCAAGGAATATGATCTTTAGGCAACCTACAATTCTTCCTCCTCCGGGATAACCGTGCGGGGCAAAGCATCCAGGGAAACATTCTTGGCGCTTTTAATGCCGAGACGCAGGGCCTTGCGGTTGATTTCTTTCCATCCTTTGGGCACCTTGGTCATGAGCGCCGCTTCCAGCATTTTCATGGTGACTAATTGACACAGGTAGCCGACGGTTCCAAGGGCGACTATATTGGCCACAATCTCCTTTCCGATATCATTTCGGGCAATTTGGGTAAACGGTATTGCAACAACTCGAGTTGTGGGGATCTGCTTAACAAGAGTAGAATCGACCACCAGTAAACCTTCGGGCTTGAGATCCCGGAAATATGTGTCTGTTGATGCCTGATTCATAGTTAGAAGCACATCCGGTTTTATGGTGTTGGGGTAGTCAATGGGTTTGCTGCTGATAACCACCTCGGCCTTACTGGTTCCGCCCCTGGCTTCAGGGCCATAACTCTGGGTCTGGCAGACGTACTTATTGCCATAAACCCCGGCTGCCTCTGCCAAAACAATACCGGCCATTATGATCCCCTGACCACCTGATCCGCTCAACCTGATTTCATATCGATCTTGTTTCATTTAAGCTTGTCTGACTTTTGGGTTTTTTTCCGGATCTTTTCGTATTCCTTCGTATATACCGGCTTTTCCACATCAGCGAGGATGCCGATGGTAAATTTGCCTTTTAAGGATCCGGGGGTCATTTTAGAGGCCTTTTCCAGCGTGACGGCATGGTCCCTCAGCCATTTCATCATGGTGACCGGGTCTCCCATCCTGTTTTTTCTCCCGAACTGAATATGACAATTGGACATGACCTCCACGACGCTGAAGCCACTTCTTTGTAAGGCCTTTTCGATGAGACCTTCCAGCAATTCTGCGTGATAAACAGTTCCTCTCGCAACAAAAGCTGCGCCGGCCGTAACAGCCAGTTCGGATATGGGAAAGGCATGTTCGATATGTCCGTGGGGAGATGTTGCGGAATAACAACCGTAAGGCGTTGTGGGCGAATGCTGCCCCCCGGTCATACCGTAGATCTGGTTGTTGATAATGATGGCGATGATGTCCAGATTACGGCGTGCCGCGTGTATGAAATGATTCCCTCCAATGGCTGTGGCGTCTCCGTCACCCATAATCGTGATAACCATTAAAGACGGCTTTGCCAGTTTTATGCCCGTGGCAAATGTCAGAGCTCGACCATGGGTTGTGTGGAGAGTATTGAAATCCACATAAACGGGCATGCGTCCTGAGCAGCCTATGCCGGAAGCCAGAACTATATCGTCCTTTTTCAAGCCCAGGCGGTCAATGGCGCGAATCATGGCCCCGAGGACAATCCCGTTGCCACAACCCGGACACCACACATGTGGGAATTTTTTGTCGTGACGCAGGTATTTATGAATCAGCGTTGTTACTTCCTTGGGCATATCCTGTTCCACCGAAGAGAGACGGCCGGCAAAAATATCAAAGTTTCATCAACTGGCTGAGTATCTCGTCAGGCGTCATGAACTGACCATCGATCCGGTTATATTTTTTTATGTATATCCCTTCCGAATTGACCCGTTTTACTTCACGACTTATTTGGCCCATGTTCATTTCAGGAACCAAAAAGGCGCGACATTGCCGCAACAGCTCCTCCACCGGATGTCTGGGAAAAGGAAAAAGCGTTATCAACTGTAGCAGTCCCGCCTTGATGTTTTGTTCCCGGGCCTCAATGACAGCTCGCCTGGCGGATCGCGCTACCGAACCAAAGGTGATCACCGCCACATCGGCATCCTCAGTCATCAATGAGCTCGTCATCTGGATTTCGTCGAAGCCTTTGGTAATCTTTCGGAATAAACGACTGATAAACGCTTCAATCTCTTCAGGACGCTGGGTGGGAAAACCGCGCACATCATGTACAAGCCCTGTTACATGGTACCGATATCCTTCTCCGAAGGCCGCCATTGGGGAAACACCCGTGCTTGTATCCTTGTAAGGAATGTACCACTCAGGAGGCATGCTCGGGGTAGCGCGGTCAATCACCTCAAACTCGTCAGGTAAAGGCAATACAACACTCTCGCGGGTGTGGGCTACCATCTCATCGGAGAGGATTATGACCGGCACGCGGTATTTCTCTGAAAGGTTAAATGCTCGAACCGTAATTTTGAAACAATCATCAACCGTAGATACGGCAAGGACAATAATAGGGTGATCCCCGTGGGTTCCCCATCTGGCCTGCAGAACATCACCCTGTGAAGGTGCGGTGGGAAGTCCGGTACTGGGTCCTCCGCGCATGACGTTCACCACGACACAGGGTACCTCGGCGGCACATGCAAAACCAAGGTTCTCCTGCATCAGAGAAAATCCCGGCCCACTCGTTGCTGTCATGCTTTTCACCCCGGCCAAAGAGGCCCCTATTATGGCACCCATGCTGGCGATTTCGTCTTCCATCTGTATAAAAGTGCCGCCCGCCTGCGGCAGACGGACCGACAATATCTCGCTGATTTCCGATGCGGGTGTGATTGGATAACCGGCGAAAAAGCGGCATCCTGCAGCCAGGGCAGCTTCCACAATGGCTTCGTTTCCCTGTAAGAGCCGCCTTTTTGTGGATTGACTAAAGGTCATGACGACTTCCTCTTTGCTTCAGGAGGGCGTTTTTTGATGGTAATTGCGAAGTCCGGACAATGTATCTCGCAAAAACGGCACCCTATGCAGTCGTCAGGTTTTTGAATAAAAGGAACGCCGTTTTCGTTGATGCCTATAACATTTTTAGGGCAGAATGCGCTGCAGATCCCACAGGCCTTGCACCAGTCTCGAAAAATAATCTGATCGTATAATACCCTTGGTTTTTTCTTTTTTTTGGACCTTGATTGTCGCCGTTTACCCGAGAGGTCGGCATTTTTGGGTTTCTGTTGAGGCCTTTTCCTGGAAATAGTCATTTCAAACCATTTTGATTGAACGGAATCACTATCATGGTCCATTTGGTCGAGGCAAATGATATCTCAAGGTTCCGGCTTTTTCAAGGGTATTAACACGTAGAAGGGAGTAAAATGGCACAAGAGAAGTTTCTTGGCGGATAAAACAGATGACATAATGCGTTACCCCTATTATAATTTAAGCAAAAAAAATAAACACAGGGAAATTTTGTGCAGGAGGAAAAAATGGCGCAACAGAATAGAATTGACCTCAACTCAGATGTGGGAGAAAGCTTTGGAAACTACAAGCTCGGACTGGATAAGGAAGTGATCCCTTTAATCAGTTCAGCCAATATCGCATGCGGGTACCATGCTGGAGATCCAAATGTCATGAAAAGAACCGTAGCCCTTGCAAAAGAGCATGGCGTGGGAGTAGGAGCCCATCCCGGGCTGCCTGACCTGATGGGATTCGGAAGGCGAACCATGGACGCTACCCTGGAAGAGATCAAAGGTTACATGACTTATCAGATCGGCGCGCTTCAGGCATTCGCGGCAGCAGAGGGTCTGACCCTTCAGCATGTCAAACCGCACGGGGCCCTTTACAATATGGCAGTTCAGGACGCGAGCATCTGGGAGGCCGCCGCGGAGGTGCTTGGAAATACAAACAGGGATCTCATACTTGTGGTCCTTGCCGGGTCAAACAGGAAAGAATTAGAAGCCGTCGGGTCCCGCTACGGCATAAGGATTGCTTTTGAATTTTTTGCGGACAGGGCATACAACCCGGATGGTTCTCTGGTTTCCAGGCGTGAGGAAGGGGCAGTGATTCGGGATCACAATATTGCCGCGGAGAGGGTCCTGAAGGTGGTTAAAGAGGGAAAAGTCGTGTCCAGGGATGGTAGCGAGATCGACCTTCGTGCAGAGACCGTGTGTGTTCACGGGGATAATCCGGAGGCGCTTGCGCTGGTGAAGAACATCAGGAAAGAGCTTGTGTCCTCAAATGTTGATATCGCACCCATGGGGACGTTCCTTTAGCTTCGTGGCAACATTCGAAACCTTTTGCGTCTTGAAGGGCATGGGCCTCTTTTTTCACAAATCGAAAAGCTGGCCGCTGGATTGTAAATGTCCTAAATACCTGAGGCGATGCGGGTTTTCGAAAAGCGTTATCTCAAAAAGAATACCACCGAACTTTGCCGTGGCCAAATATATGCGGTTTAGGCCACAGATTTAATGGGAGTTTGCAGGCTCGTTGGGAAATGGTATATATTTGGCCACCCACTCCAGAAGGCATAGATAACGCCTTGAGGAAAGTGGAATCGCCGAAAAGGTACTTTAAACCATCTTTCTATCACTTATTAAAAAGCTATGTGATGCCGTTTTGCGGCACTGCAACCGAAACTATCTTGATAAGTTAGTTGAAAG
>CAZIXY010000014.1:0-14848 GCA_964543315.1 uncultured Desulfobacteraceae bacterium
CGTCTGATTGTGGTTCAGATCCTGCATGGATACTAATTTTTGACATCAAACCGCTAATAATACCCTCCAGTGATTCTTCGCCTGTTGCTGACAATTCTTTTTCCAATCTCTCCCCGGAAAACAGTTCGTACCTCTCATTCGTTGCCTCTGTAACCCCATCTGTGAAAATAAAAACTTTTTCTCCTTTATTAAGTAGGATCTTTTTTGATTGGTAGGAAACATCCTCCATCACTCCTAAAGCAATGCCATGTGTGGTTTCCATGGCCTCCAATTCCAAATCTTTTCGAATAATGTACGGGGGGTTATGGCCGCCATTGCTGTATTCCAGTTCACCCGTACGCACATTAAGGATCCCCAAAAAAAGAGTCACAAACATCAACGAAGGATTGTCCAGGGTCAAGTCCTGGTTGACCCTGGTCAAAACGGTGTCAGGTGTGAGGTTGCGGGTAGCCTTGGTCTTGATAAGGGTTTTAGTCATTGCCATAAAAAGGGCAGCGGGCACTCCTTTTCCGGATACATCACCAACTGCAAAACAAAGATTGTCTTCATCCAGGAAAAAGAAATCATAAAGATCACCACCCACCTCTTTTGCCGGCTCAAGGGTCGCGTATATATCAATTTCATGTCTGTCCGGAAAAGGCGGAAATACTTTTGGCAGGATTCCCATCTGTATATCGTGAGCCACATTCAGTTCACTTTCAAACCTCTCTTTGGCGGCTGTTGTTACCTTTAACTCTTCTATAGACTCCTTCAGCTTACGTATCATTTCATTAAATGAATCCGCGAGGACACCTATTTCATTCTTTGACGCAATCTCTATTTTTTGCTCAAGGTCGCCTTCGGCGACTGTTTTCGTTATACCGGTTAACTTCAAAATAGGATCCGAGATAGATTTCGCTACAAAGATTGCGGATGCAATGACTAAAACCAGCGTTATCAATCCTATTATTACATAGAGTTTTCTCAAATTTGAAATCGGAGCAAAGGCTTCCCCTGTGTCAATCTTGCTGACCATCCCCCATCTCATATTTGGAATATATTTCCATACCGCCAGGGTCTCTTCCCCTCGATAATCTGTTATGATTCCCGCCCCTTTCTGACCTTGAACGGAATTTTCGACACCAACGTCAAGTCCGGATCCGATTGGGATTTTTTTCCTAAAAGCGGCGTAAGGGTCATGGCGGGATGGTGTCTTAAAAATGGCCCTATTCTTTAATCTGGAAGCAATAACGGTTTCACCGGTTTCACCCAAGCCGGTATAATCATTTACAATACTGTATATCTCCTCATTATTCATCTGGAGTGCCACGACACCGATTATGAGGCCCTCGTCAAGGATCGGGGAGGCGATAAAAGCCGCCGGTTCATTGGTCGGGGGATAGTATTCAAAATCCGACACCTCTGTCGCCAAAAGCGTACTCGCTCTGGCGAAAGTCCTGCCCAGCTCAGTTGTCCGGTAGATCCCTTTAATAAAATTCGAACCTAAACCTTCACCTCGCTTAACGGAGAAAACAGCGTTCCCTTCTGAGGAGATTAGAAAAAGGTCATCATATCTAAAGGACTCCTGATAGTATGTCAAAAAAGGTCGAAGTTTTCGATCAACCGCCTTATATTCCGATGAATCAATCCCTTTCTTTTTGAAGGCACGGTCAAACTCCTTCATGGCAATCACAATCCCTGGCATACGTGACAGTGTGGTTGCGTTTATCTCCCTTTCATGGATATAGGTCAAAATCTGCTTAGACTGCCGCTGGGCTACGGACAAGAGGTCTTTGGTCACGCCCTCTAACAAAGAACGCTCTGAATTTTGATAGATTACATAACTCACAAAGGATAAGGGGAGTAGTGCAATAGTCAAAAACCAGATAATCAACTGAATAGAAATCTTGGAGCTTCTTAAAAATTCCATATCTATTGCCTTGTACCTTAAATTTGCATGCTTAAATCATTTGATCTGTAGACACCTTATTTATATCGAGTTTCAAGCCTGACCGCCGGACGGCAGGCGGGGCGGGAGTATAGGAACGGCCTTATACCTCCGGACTTTTATCTGTGCTCTGGTATGGTTGCTCCACTAATAGAGGGTACGGACTACTCGCTACTTATTTCCCGGATTGGCCCACCGTTCACCCCATCCAATATACAAATCCAAGATGATCTTTTCCCACTCGGTTTTCGTCCTATAAATAGGATAGGGTACAGGCCGTACCGGTTTTTTGGAACTCCAAACAATATCAAACTGACCGTCTTTCCTGATTTTCCCGATTCTTACAGTCTTCCAAGTGTGCTGCGTATCCCCATCGATATACACAATCCCTTCAGGTGCTTCGAAACTTTGATCCGCAAGAGCTTTTCTGACAGCACCGATTTCCAGCGAACCCGCATCTCGAACGGATTGCGCCCAGAGGTAAACTCCGAAATAGCCAGCTTCAATCGAGTCATTAATCATCCTGTTTTCACCGTACTTTTTCTTGAACCGCTTGACAAACCCCCGGTTCTTTTTACTATCCACACTTTGAAAATAGCTCCAGCATGAATAATTCCCCGCAAGCTTTTCCGCGTTCATTTGTGCCAGCTCGACTTCAGAAATCGCAAATGCCATTGAGGGAATCTTATCCGGTTTTATGCCTGCGGAGTGAAGTTTGTCATAAAAGGCGATATTCGTAGTCCCCACAAGGGTGCTTAAGATAACGTCCGGCTGAGTTTTGACAATTTTCTCCACAATCTTATCCACGTCATCACTCCCTACCACGACATAGTCATCACCAAGGATCTCCCCACGCAAGGCGGAGATAAGGTCTTTCATTACGGTATGGACGGTACGTGGCCAGATGTAATCAGAACCCACCAGGAAAAACCGCTTGCCGAGGTGATCAAAGCACCATTTTACGGCCGGTATATAGAGTTGATTTGGAGAGGCTCCGTTATAGACAATATTTGGTGATTGCTCCACACCCTCGTAAGGAACCGGATAAAAAAGGAGGCTGTTATACTTCTCAACAACAGGTTTGACATTCTTTCGGCTGGCCGAAGTATAACAACCAAAAATGACGGCAACACCCTCTTCCGTAATCAAAGTTTCAGCCTTCTTGGCAAATGTGGGCCAGTCGGAGCAACCATCGGCGACAACCGGCTTTATGGTTCTGCCCAGCAAGCCGCCTTTGAGATTGATTTCGTCGACTGCTATTAAGGTCGCGTCGATAAGCTGTGATTCACTTATCGCCATAACTCCCGATAGTGAATGTAAGATACCAACCTTGATCGGTTCTCGGTCTTGTTGATGGTATTGCTTGTAATACCACCATCCCCCCCCTATGAGGATTAAACACAGAACAATACCAATTAAGATTTTCTTGGACACAATGCGCTCCTAATGGAAATTCAGGTCTTCACAAAAATTCTTTTTAAGACTTCTTTGCATACAGAATGATAAGTAGGTTTCTGATAAGTGGGTGATAAAAACAGTGAGAGCCTATAACAAACAATCTGTCCAAAAGCTCTTTTTTTACCGGGATGTCTTTTAAAGTAAATCTACAATAGAATCTGCTTTAGCAGGTTTTCATCATGAACAAAATCTTCAAATGAATAAGGGATAAATTTGATACTATTCGAAAGTCCCTGATAACGAAATTTGAATTCCCTGGAATTATTTGTATCAATAACAATAATTTCGGTATCCGGCCTCAAACTCTTTTTTAGAATGGCCTTCACGTGAACATCGATTGGTCGTAATGAATAGCCGATAAATACGACTTTCTTTGCTCTCCTAATTTCTTCAGAAGACTCGATAAACAGTTGAGAATTGACCGGGTGGGAAAGATTTTTCATGTGGGATGGCGGCACCAGTAATGTCTGGAATTCATTCCCATCGCGTGAACAGCGCAGACCCACTAACCCCGAGTGAATGTCATCCCCTTTTAAAGCTTTTACATTCGTATTCCCTATCCCCAAATCGAACTCCTTATCCAATGGCGTAAGCAAGACCTGGTTGCAGCAATTGCAGTATTTCCAATTCAAGCTACCGTGAATCTTGATAATCTTAATCGAAACCGGCTCTGCCGTTGACAGCGAAAGAATAGGTTCGCGGGGATTTACCCACCAGTTCTTATCGTCAATGTCTTCGCTGTAATCGTAATTGGCCAGGCTTAGGCAGTAATCCAAATAGACATTTCTTGGAAACATATGTAAAAACGCGTCCTCAAGATAAGTATCATAATTAAGCACAATGGTTGAAATATTTGTATTGTATTTGTAGACTGCTTCCCAAAACAATTGGTAAACCCTGCTTGCGGAAGATGTTCTGGAAGAAATTACGTAATGGGTCAGCTTAATCAGAGCTTCTTTTATTTCGATTATCAACCCCAGGCTATACTTTCGACTGAGGCTCTCGCCTTTCTGAATAAAATAATCAATAAATCCGAAGACTTCTTCAAGGGTTGGATAATAGCCCGTATCTTTATCCCATATAAAATTATCTACAAGAAACTCCTTAATAACCTTATGGATGAAAGAGTCACACAATTCTCGATTCTTCGTTTCCAGAATGAGTGGTAAAATATCCTCCTGCAAAGGGGCGCCGTCGGCATAAGAAGCGCCGGCTCCGAATATAAAAACAACGTCTCTACGACTTGGATATTGATAGTATTTTTCTGAATAACCCCCTGAATGAATTGAAGGCGGTTTTTTATCCCTATATTGCTGATACACTTCTGACAAATACCTGCCGTCTTCGGCTTGCCACGCCAACCAACCGTTAATTGCCCTTAGATCCCCTACCTTTTTCATACAGTGAACGGCCGAATAGCTTACTGAATACAAACGGTCACCCACATTAATTCCACCTTTTTGGATTGACCCCTCGAAAACCTTTTTCTTGCCCGCTTCCGTTGTATATCTAAACACTACTTTCTGCCCAATTGCTAATTGACCGGCGTCTATAAGCTCCTCTAACGGATTCTTCATAACATGATCAAAAGCACCCTTTTTCATCGGAGTCTCCCAACCTAGGAAATAAGGATCTAAACAGTCCGAGCAATCTTGAACCAGTCAGACAACATATATCATTAAAAGTTAAAGGAGACCGAGGTTGGAGTTTTCAACGAAACTCAATCCGATTTCCTCTTTATTATTACAAATTCAATTTTTCCTTTTATTTTAACCTATTTGGATAACCCAAATATTCGATTTTGTCAACAATCGTTAGGATTCGTTCAGATAAGTATATTCCTTATCACTAATAAGCGTTTCAAAAGCGAACCTCTTTTTGAATACCTTCCTAAAACCAGGTGCGACACTGCCACACGATTTATCCTTCTAACGGCATTGCCTCTCCAGGCCGGATCTCGGTACGCCCAGGTCGCGTGAATGGCATAAGGTTTCTTATTGGCAATGCCAAGAAAAAGCATAATGTGTCCCTTCATATATAATAATGAAATTCCACCGACAGCCTTGTTAGATAGGGCTTCAAACTTTTCCCTTCCGGTAGTGTTTTCATCGAATTCACCCATCAATAAACCTACCTGGGCCTGGTCAGCAGAATTCCTTGGAAAAAGAACAGCGGTAGTAGCAAAAATTTCCTGGATGAACCGGGAGCAGTCCTGTTCACCATACATCCCGCCCCAGCCATAAGGTGCATTTAGCAATTCAAACGCCTGCTGAATTATGTTTCGTGCGGTACATGGAAGAGACCCCTTATGAACCATTTCTTTTCTCACATAGGCTGTTTTTTGTGCATAAGACCCATCCGGTTATCGAAATGGAATAGCAACCTGAACTACCTTTGAGCCCGATTTACATAGAGGTAAACTTACGCCCATTCTAACATAATCATAATACTGCGTTAAAGACGAATCGAGATAAACCCCTGCTTTCGGCCTCGTAATTACCACGAATGATAACTGATTCGTCATACTCTTCAGTTCTTCTATCCTGCACAGGGCAACCTTTTCAACTTCCACCCAGCCGGAACACAATGGAGCTATTGCGTAATACCACCTCCCATCCGCACTTTTGTGAAGGATCGCCAGAGGCGTGCCGATATCAAGGCCGCTGTTTTGTAATTCGTCAAAATCAGTATCTTCAGGCTCGGAAAATAGACCTTCTTCTGTCGGAAAAACGCGCTGGTCAGCATAGGTGACAATAAAGCCATACCTCAATCGTATTTTGGAGGGGATTGAGTTGAGTGCCATCTGCTTCCTTATTTCATGATAAAAACGGATCATCCGATATCTTTTCTGAGGATAATTCACCACGTCCACAATAGGGCCTTATATCGCAAATTCGTATACTTAAATCATTTAGCCTGCATTTGTCCTGAGGCGCAAGGTGCTGGGGCTGTGAAATGTATGCTGTCTTTTTGTTCCTTGGGCCTTATGCCTTTTGTCGTTTGCCGTTTCAGTATTTACTGTCCCTTTGCCTGTGATCGGGCATGTTTAGTCCAGCAGTATATGATACGGACTACTATTATTTTCCCAGTTCCACCGACCTCCTGCAAGCGGCCTCAACCGCATTTTTTGTCATTTCTTGAAGGCCCATGCTATCAAACACAGACAAACCGGCAGCTGTTGTTCCGCCCGGAGAGGTTACCATTTCTCTCAGCCGCGACAGGGAATGCTCAGACTCCTTTGCCAGAGTGGCTGCACCCAAGAAGGTTTGAATAACCAGCTTAAGCGATGTCTCCCTTTCAAGACCCACTGCCGTGCCTGCATCCACCATACATTCCATTATCCTGAATACATATCCGGGCCCGCTCCCTGACATGGCCGTAATCGCGTCCATCATGGTTTCTTCCACCTCCACCGTATCTCCCACAGCTTCAAAGATGGTCCTGGCAATCGCCATGTGATCCGGTGTCACGAATTTCCCCCCTGCCAGGGCACTTATTCCCTTCTGGACCAGGGCCGGCGTATTTGGCATCACCCGGATAAGCGGGATATCCTTCATAAGGACATGGCTGATCATTTTGAGTGGAATCCCGGCCGCAATGGATATCACTAAATGATCTTCCCTGATATCCTCTTTCACATCCTCTAAAACCTCTTTTATGTTTTGTGGCTTAACCGAAAGCACCAAAACCGAGCTTTTACGCACAATATCCCCATTAGAGGAAAAGCATTCCACGCCGAATTGTTGAGAGATCTTTTTCAAAGCGTCCTGGCTCTTGTCAGAAGCCAGCAATTTATCCGGATCATAAACACCGCTCTCAACGAGTCCCTTGATGAGGGCTGTGGCCATATTGCCAGCACCGAGAAAGCCTGTCTTTTTACCAATTTTATCCATACGATCTCCTTTCCTGTTGGCGGACACAAAAATCCGTCGTGATTTGTTTTTCATAATATGACCCGGTAAACATATCACCATAGATAAAAGCGTTAAACAGAAAAATGGATGGCCAAAAAAAAGGCATGTGAAATAAATAACACGATAAATCTTGACGCCTATTTTTTTTTGTGATAGGGAAGGAATTTCGAAAAAAAGCCAAGAAATTTGGCAGCTTATATAAAAATCCAGTGAGGATAAGGTTCCGATCCGGAAAAAACATCAATAGACAAGGAGGGTTAGATTTATGGCATACAACGCAGTAGAAATGGCAGACTGGCAGATTTCCGAGGCAGCGGAAGCTAACATGCCCACGCCTGAAGAGTGGGGGGAAAAGTTGGGCCTCCAAAAAGAGGAAGTCCTCGCGATGGGCAGGCTGGCAAAACTCGATTTTCTGAAAATCATTGAACGGCTAAAAGACAAACCGGATGGAAAATACATCGAGGTAACCGCCATCACACCGACACCTTTGGGTGAAGGGAAAAGCACGACAGCGTGCGGCCTGATGGAAGGTATGGGTAAAATCGGCCTGAACGTGGGAGGCGCACTCAGACAGCCCTCGGGCGGCCCGACCATGAACATCAAGGGGACCGCGGCCGGAGGAGGCAATTCCCTTTTAATCCCCATGACGGAGTTCTCCCTTGGCCTGACCGGCGATATCAATGACATCATGAACGCCCATAACCTGGCCATGGTGGCGCTGACAGCGAGAATGCAGCATGAGCGCAATTACAACGACGAGCAATTGCAAAGGCTCACCGGCATGCCCCGTCTCAATATCGATCCCACCCGGGTTGAACTGGGCTGGATCATCGACTTTTGCGCCCAGTGCCTGAGAAATATCATCATCGGTATCGGCGGCCGTATGGACGGCTTCACCATGCAGTCAAAGTTCGGTATTGCCGTGGGGTCCGAGCTGATGGCCATTCTCTCCATTATTCGGGACCTCGCCGATCTTCGAGAGAGGCTGGACAACATTACCGTGGCCTTTGACAAATCAGGGAAGCCTGTCACTACGGGCGACCTCGAATGCGGGGGGGCCATGACCGCATGGATGCGTAATACCATCAATCCCACGCTTATGTGCACGGCGGAATACCAGCCCTGCATGGTGCATGCAGGACCTTTTGCCAACATCGCGGTTGGCCAGTCCTCAATCATTGCGGATCGTGTCGGTCTCAAGTTGTTCGATTATCATGTCACAGAGAGCGGATTCGGCGCGGATATCGGGTTTGAAAAATTCTGGAATGTGAAATGCCGTTACAGCGGTCTCAAACCCCATGTGTCTGTCTTGACATCCACCATTCGCGCCCTCAAGATGCACGGTGGAGGGCCAAAGGTCGTTGCCGGCCTTCCAATGCCGGATGAATACACCAAAGAAAATCTTGAATTGCTGGAAAAGGGCTGCGAGAACATGGTTCACCATATCAACACTATCCGAAAGGCAGGCATTAATCCCGTTGTTTGTGTCAACTGCTTCCATACGGACACGGATGCAGAGGTTGCCATGGTCAGAAAGGCGGCTGAGGATGCCGGAGCGCGCTGCGCCAAGTCCACCCACTGGGCTGACGGCGGTGACGGGGCCGTGGAGTTTGCCGAGGCCGTGAAAGAGGCCTGTGAGGATAAGACTGATTTCAAATTTCTATATCCGCTTGACATGAAATTGCGTGATCGGGTAGAAACCATTGCCAAGACGGTCTATGGGGCGGGCGGTGTTGCCTGGACCCCCGCTGCCGAGGCCAAGGCCAAGATGCTTGAGGGTGATTCCAAGTATGATGACTTTGCTACCATGATGGTCAAGACCCACCTCAGTCTTACCCATGATGTGACAATCAAGGGAGTCCCGAAAGGCTGGACACTTCCCATCCAGGACGTGCTCATTTACTCAGGCGCCAAGTTCCTGTGCCCATGCGCCGGAACAATCAGTCTGATGCCCGGCACAAGTTCCAACCCCGCCTTTAGGAGGGTGGATGTGGATACTGCGACAGGCAAGGTGACCGGCCTCTTTTAGGCTGAATAATATGTAAAAAAAAGGGAGGGCTGAAACAGCCCTCCTTTTTTTTGTGTTGCATAATTTGCTTTTAAACACAATGATATAATTTTCTTTATTATGAAGCGGTGAATCCGCGTTCTATAAAATTTAGGAGCAATTTTACTAAGGTAGGAGAAAACAGTGCCTGGATACACGCTTGGTATTGATATCGGCTCCGCCTCTTCAAAAGGCGTGATTCTTTCCAACCAGCAGCTCGTGGGGTCTTATGTAATGCGCTCCGGGGGAAATTATCAGTTTACGGCAGATAAAATCAGGGAAAAACTGCTTTCCGGGGCAGGACTGTCGTCCGAGGATATTGTTTATACAGTGGCCACCGGATACGGTGCAAAAATGGTGTCTTTGGCGGATGATATAAGATCGGACATAACCTGTCACAGCAGGGGAATCTTTCATCTTCTCCCCTCTGTAAGAACCGTTGTTGATGTGGGAGATCTCCACAGCAAGGCCTTCCGGATCGATGAAAAGGGAAATCAAACGAGGTTTTTGATGAGCGGCAAATGCGCCGGCGGCAGCGCGAGGGTCTTAAAAGTCATTGCCAAGGTACTGCAGTTAAAAATAGAGGAGCTTGGAGACTTATCATTAAAATCACGGAAAAGGGTGGATTTTAGCACGGGTTGTGCCGTTTTTGCAGAATCCGAGGCCGTGGGGAGAATAGCTGAGGGTGTCACAAAGGAAGACCTCCTGGCAGGCATTCACAGGGCCCTGGCGGCCCAGCTTTACAACCTGACTGAAAGAGTAGGTATTGAAAGGGACTTTGCCCTTGTTGGGGGAGGGGCCAGAGATGCGGGTTTGATAAAGGCGATGGAAGAGGTCGCGAATATTGATATCATTGTGCCTGTTGAGCCCCATCTGACCGCTGCCGTCGGCGCCGCGATAATAGCTGGTGAAAACGCCAAGGGCTGATTTGAGTGCCTTTAGCGGTATCACACCAAAACCCCTGCATTTCTTATCCGCGTTTTTTCAATTCCGGAAAAAATAGTTAAAATATAGCTATAATGTAAACGTTTTTTGTTGTCATTTCCCCTCTGGAAGTGTATAAATTTATTATACTGAAAGCATTTAAAAAGGAGAAAAGGCCAATGAATAAAGAAAACATGGATATTTTTTCCAGAGTGGAAGGCTATTATAAGGACTACGGCCAGAGGGCCCGTGAACTGAAAAATGAAGGGGAAAAAATTATCGGATACGTGTGTTCACTGGTCCCTCTTGAGATTATTTCAGCCGCCGGATGTATCCCCTTCAGGATACGGGGAGATATCCGTGATCCGATCACAAAGGGAGATACAAATCTTGAGACCATCGCATGCCCCTATTACCGAAGTTGCTTTGATCAATCAGCAAAAGGGAAATATGATTTTCTTGACGGCTCTGTGGTTGCCCACGGCTGCGATAGCATGACAAGGACTTATGCCGTATGGAAGTATACCCTGGAGCTGCCCTATTCTCATTTTATCAATTTGCCCCATACCGTCAGCGCGTCTTCCATGGAGTTCTTTAGAGAGGAACTGAACACGTTTTCAAAAAGCCTTGGAAGATTTGCAGGCAAAGAGGTTTCAGATGACGACCTTGCAGAAGCCATCAGCCTGTACAATCAAAACAGGGATAAGCTAAAGGCCATTTATGAATTCAGGAAACCCGATCCACCCGTTGTGTCGGGGACCGAAATAACAAAGATAGTCACTGTCGGGGCAAGCCTGCCTGTGACGGAAGCAAATAAATTGTATGATGAAGTCCTGAAGGAACTCGAAAAAAGAAAAGAATCACCCTTTAAAAAGGCACCTAGGATCATGATTGACGGTGCCTGCGTGGACAATATTGAACTCGTCAAGCTCGTGGAGGACCTTGGTGCTAACGTCATTATAGACACGCTCTGTAACGGCACCAGGGATAATCTTCCTCATACGGACACCGGAGGGGATCCTCTATCCGCTTTAGCGGAGCGGTATCTGGATAAGATAAATTGCCCCAGAACTTACAGGGAAAACAAGGAGCAGGACCTTCAGAAGGAACTGGAGTCGAGATTTGGGGATATTGGTTTTTACGCAAGGGATTTTAATGTCGATGCGGCCATCCTTTATATCTTTAAATATTGTGATCCTTTCGGGTTTGAGGTCCCGGCGAGAAAGGCTTATTGTGATTCCATGAATCTACCAGTCTTGTATTTGGAAGATGAATATTCAACGGGAACTATTGGTCAGCTGAAGACAAGGATCCAGGCATTTCTTGAGATGGTTCAATAGGGGCGGACAAAGCTGCTCCCAAAAAGGAGGTTTTGGCACATGGCTGAAGAAAAGAAAAAGCATAAAAAAAGAAGAACCGCGACCAAAGCGGCCGCTTCTATAGGTCCTATGGTAAAGACGGCGATCGGCGGTACTATAAAGGCAAAGGAAGAAGGGAAAAAAATTGCCTACACGTTTATTGTTTGCCTGTACGACGAAATCCTCAGGGCCATGGATATTGTACCGGTATGGACAGAGAATTACGCTGGCGTGTGCGGGGCAAAAAGGGACGCGGAAAGGTTCCTCGAAAGGGCGGAGTCTTTAGGGTTTTCACGCTCTCTGTGTACATATGCCCTTTGTGGTCTTGGTTTTGACCAGTGGAGGGAAGAATTGGGAGAAATGCCCCCGGATGCGCCATGGGGAGGCCAGGCAAGGCCTGATATGATGCTGTCAAGCGGCCAGATCCTGTGTGACCCGCGGAACAAGTGGTACCAGGCAGCGCAACAATTTATGCCGGATGTCCCGATCCATAATATAGACCTTCCATATCCGCTTTACGAGGACGATATCCACTATAAGGATGTTCAGGGCTACTACATCAAACATATTACGGAGGAATTGCAAGGGCTTGTGGCCTTTCTGGAAAAACAGACCGGGAAAAAAATGGATTACGACCGGTTGAGTGAGCTTGTTGATTTAGGCGAGAGGACCTGGAACCTGATTCATGAGACCTATGAATTGAGAAGGGCCGTCCCAACGCCTATGGGCACAGGAGACGCCATGAACACTATGGTGCCTATGGTCTTTATGCTCGGCACGCAGGAGGCTTACGATTTTTATGCAGGATTGAACAAAGAGCTTAAGGAGAAAATTGCCAGGAAAGAAGGCGTCATAGAAAATGAGAAATACAGGCTTCTCTGGGGCGGGGGATTGCCGTCATGGTTTGCCCTGACTGATTTTAATTATTTCAACAGTAAGGGAGCCGTTTTTCCGGCGGAAACCACCTATCGTATGGTCCAGCCCATCTATAATATAAATATGCCTAAAACGAATGACCCCATTGAACGCCTTGCCTGGAGATGGTTCGGGTACTGGGTCTACTGGTATGATAAGGCCAGAGAAAGGCCCGGATCCCACCCGGATGTGGAGTGGCTCATCCAGTATATTGAAGACTACCAGATCGATGGAGTTGTCATGCATGAGGCTTTTTCATGCAGGACCTGGCATCTGGGACTGATCTGGCAGTTGAATCAACTTGCAAAAATATACAAGCCAATCCCTGTCCTGATACTTGGAAAAGATGGAAGGCAAGAAAAGGGGAACAGGGAACTCCCCTCATTGGTCCTGGAAAGTGATATTATTGACATAACTTCTTATTCCGAAGTGGATACAAGAAACAGGATTGATGCCTTTATCGAGACACTTGAATCGGTCAAGAAAGGCAAAGAGGATTAGGAATCATGTGTATGTCCTTTTAAGCCTTGCGTCAGGGTCTTGTTTCGCCTTCTTGGCCGTTGTAGAGGAAAGTGGCAGCGCCTAAACGGTACTTGAAACCATCTTGCCATCACTTATAAAATTTACCGATTAATAAGCATCCTGGTACAGCAATGAAATATTTTGCAGGAATAGATATCGGGTCCACCATGACCAAAGTTGTGATTATGGATAAGGGGATCATCTCTTCGGTTATAGGACCCACCGGTCCTGAGCAGAGAAGGTTGGCCAACAAGGTCATGGAGAAGGCCTTAAACAAGGCTGACCTTGCCTTTGAAGCCATAAATTATATCGTGGCCACAGGATATGGGAGGATTAATGTCCCGTTTGCGGACAAGCAGGTTACTGAAATCACCTGCCATGCTAAGGGTGTGGCAAACCTCTTCCCTGAAGCCAGGACTGTTATTGATATTGGTGGTCAAGACAGCAAGGGAATCAAGATAGACAATGGCAGGCCGGTAGATTTTGTCATGAATGACAAGTGCGCTGCCGGATCCGGTAGATTTCTGGAAATTACGGCCGATGCCTTGGGTATTCATATTGGAGAAATGGGTGACCTGGCCTTACAAAGCAGGAATCCTGCGCAAATAAGCAATATCTGCACCATATTTACCGAGCAGGAGGTCGTTAGCAAATTAGCGGAGGGCGTCCCTCTGAGAGATCTGGTTGCCGGTGTTCTTGAATCGCTGGCAAGCAGGGTCTCAAGGATGGTGAAAAGGCTTAAGGTGGAAGAAGACGTCGTCATTACGGGCGGAGTGGCAAAAAACGCGGGGCTGGTTAAAGCGTTTTCCGATAAGCTCGGTTACAGTGTTTCAGTCCCATCCGAGCCTTTGCTCACGGGAGCTGTTGGCGCCGCCATTCTCGGAAAAGAATTCGTTATAAAGGCGGAAAAAGACGGGCAGCACCTTGAAAGAAAAAAACGTTCTTTAAGGGAAATCGAGATTCTTTGATCCAGGATCTTTTTCATCCAAAAGAGTCAGGAAAAAAGACCCGTCAGGCTCTCTGATTACCTGCAAGCCGAACATGGTGATGGTCTCCGTGAAGGGCCTGCCGAAATAAAAATCCATCTCACCGGAATCAATGCCCAGTTTTTTTGCAGTGAAAATTCTCACGTGACGGTCAAATTTTAACAACCCCAGAATCCTTTCAACTGCTTCATTTCCCTTTTTTTCAATCATTCTCACGCAGCCGTCAAGTTCATTGTAGCTGCATTTCCTGCCGTGCTCATCCATAAGGGCTAAGAGGACCTCTTCACGGACAATGGATTTTCTGTCTGCCTTAGGTCGCTTGTAAACCTTCATGAATTCATTTGAATCCCAACAGGCGAGGGCGGCACACTGGGAAGGCCTGTGGTCATATATGGTACACGCCCTTGACTCTTCATCATAATAGATGCAGCCCCCACGATCCTTTTTTTCCCTAACTTTTATGAGCTCTTTTTCTGTTATTATCAGCTTGTTTTCAATATTATCCCTTACCGGTTCTCCAATCCTGATGGAATAAAGCTCCCCTTTTCGAAGAACACCCTCCATGACAAGCGGGATATCCTCCATTTGTAGGGTAGGGCTTGACCCCAGGCAACACTCCCCGCACCGGATACAATGTGTTCTTTGGTCGTTGGTTTTATGGGGCATTATGGTCGTTCTGATTTCATGCGGAAAAACAGGGCCACTCTGTCAGGAACAGGGTGGCCCTGTTTATCAATCAGCCTGGTTTAAAAAATTTTTACGGCTAACAGGTTACCTTGAATATCATGGCCGCAGCC
>CAZIXY010000014.1:14948-24322 GCA_964543315.1 uncultured Desulfobacteraceae bacterium
TGGTTTAAAAAATTTTTACGGCTAACAGGTTACCTTGAATATCATGGCCGCAGCCGTGTCACCGGCGGCGCATCCCGTCCAGAGGCCATAGCCGCCGCCGATCATAACAAGCTCTTCTAACAGTTCGGCGATCAGCCTTCCCGCAGTGGGTGCCTGGGGGTGTCCGTAGACTATGGAAGACCCGTAATTATTCATTTTCATCACGTCAAATCCCATTTTCTTGGCCATATTGATATCGTTAACGATAAAAGGGTTATGGGTCTTGATGGCCTTCATGTCCTCTATTTTGAGCCCTGCGTCCTTAAGGGCCATCTCGGAAGCCGGAACGGGAGCGGCGGCCATATATCCCCTTTTGGCCCTTGAAAAACCATACGATACAATCTGTATTTCAACATTCGGATCTTTACTCAGTTCTTTTGCCTTATCCCGGGTGGTCACGATGAAACCGCAATTCCCGTCCGCGGGATGCGTCTGGGCTCCGAAACTTATGACACCTCCCGGTTCCACCGGTTTTAGCCTGGCCAGGCCTTCGGCGGTTGTTGGAGTCACGCCCTCGTCCTCTTCGACCAGAACCGTCTTCTTCTTGGACACCTTTACCTCGACGGGAAACATGTATCTCTTCTGAAAGGCCCTGTCATCCGCAAGGGCGTCCTGATACTGTTCATATCTCTTCAATGTGACTTCATCGCATTCCTCTTTAGTCGTCCCTATGTCTTTAGCCACATTCTCGGCCGTCTGGATCATCTTCAGCCCGGCGTTGGGGTCGGCGTTGAAATTGTCCATCATCCAGTTTTCCGATATCACCTCCGCACCAGGACCGAGGGGATTTGGCCATATGGTATGCGCGCCGTTGGAACAGCGATCGGACATAAGGGCAAAGGCTGTTTCATAGGTTCCGGCCTCTATGTTAACCGCACAAAGATGAATACAGGTGGTCGACGTGGTGCATGCCTGGTTGACCATAAGTGCCGGCAGATCCTTCTCATTATCAACGACCATGGCGGCCGCCCAGGTATGGCTGTAGAACATATGGAGCTGCGAGATAGTGATTCCATAATACAAATAATCAAGGATCGTTGGATCCAATTCGCTCGCCAAAAACCACTTCCTTGCCGTCATTGCCCCTAAAGCAATAGCGTTCTCGTTCTGCATGGTGCCCTGCCATCGGCTAAACGGGCTTGAATAGAAACCCTTGTAAGGTATATACGATTTTGTCAACATGTTTTTTCCTCCGATTTAATATTTTTCACTAAAGGTTTGCAGACTTGGTTGATTTTTTTCTCAATTTATTTGATCCGATATAGTTTTAAATGGGTAATCCTCCGGATTTCGTATCTCCCCTTTAAGCCTCACTCCATTTACCGTACTTTTCCCTGAGAATACGATGTAATATTTTTCCGGTGGGAGTTCTCGGCATGTCTTCATCCTCGATGAAATCTATGGTCTTGGGCCGCTTGTATCCGGCTATTTTTCCCTTGACCGACTCAAGGATATCTTTTCCCAGATCTTCGCTTGGTTCATGTCCTTCATGAAGCACCACAACCGCTTTGATGGCTTCCCCCCATTTATCATCAGGAATCCCGATCACGGCTATGTCCTTGACGGCTTCATGCGCACCAACAGCACTTTCAACCTCTGACGGGTATACATTTTCGCCACCGGTTATAATCATATTTGCCTTTCTGTCTACAAGAACATAATAGCCGTCCTCGTCCCGCTTCACCATATCTCCCGCGGAAGACCACAGGCCGTCAAAGGCCTCTTTTGTTTTTTCGGGCTCTTTTAAATATTCCTTAAACAGCATGGGTGTCCGGTAAAAAAGCTCCCCGACTTCACCATCCGGAACATCCTTCCTGTCTTCATCAAGTATCCTGATTCTATCGGTCCCGAATATCTCTTTCCCGATGGATCCGAGTTTCTTGAACTGATCTTCAGGCCTGAGAAGGGTGACGAGACCGCCCTCCGTGCTCCCGTATGCCTCCCAGAGTTCCGCGTTCTTGAAATAATCCATAATAGCTAACTTCAGGTCCTTTCGGGCGGGTGCGGAAGATATCAGCAACTGTCGGATGGAAGACACATCAATACTGTTTTTTACCTCATCCGGCAGGGCCAGCATCATGATATAATGGGTGGGAACCAGGGACGTGAACGTAATTTTGTATTTGTCGATGGTCCTTAACAGATCCTCCGGATCGAAGCTGACCATGTTGTAAACAAATACCGGTGCGGACAATAAGCTGTAAGGAAAAGAATAAAATATGGAATTGATATGACACATAGGCATCACCAGCATAACCTTGTCGGTCGGTCTGACCCCCTGGTTGATGTTATGCAGGTAGTACTGGGCCATGAAACTTTCATGGGTTCTCATTACGCCTTTTGGCCTGCCCGTGGTCCCGGATGTATACATGATGGTCCAGATATCGGCAGCGTCCACCGTGATATCCGGCTCTTCGGGAGAGGACTTTGCCAGCCAGTCTTCATATCCCACATAACCGTCCGGCACAGGTCCGTCTCCAAGATAAATGTACGCGTCCTTGGGAATAGGGAGCTTTTCCTTGATGCTGTCAACCAGCTCCACAAAAGGCGCTTCCACGATAAATGCCTTACATTCCGAATGATTGGTAATATACTCTATGTCAGGCCCTGCCAGTCTGAACATGATGGGGACGACCATCTGCCCGCCCTTTGCACAACCCGCATAGATATCCATCCATTCACCCCGGTTAAACGCAAGCACTGCAAAGGTTTCCTGATATCCTACTCCAAGGTCCTTCAAACCGTTCGCCACCCTGCATGACCTGTCGTTCCATTCCTTAAAAGCATACTCATTGTTTTTGTCCTGCCATCCCAATTTATCCGGATAGTTGATGGCATTCATCTTTACGATTGTACCCGCATGCGTCCATTTACTTACGGTCATTTTAAACACCTCCCAATAATTTATTGGTTAACTATTCCATATTCTGTGCAACAATTTCAGTAATATCCATAACCTTTATCTTACCACGTTCTTCTTTGGGTATGGCCCGGGCACCTTTTCTCAAGTTGTCCTTACAGGCGGAACAGCCGGAGACGATTATTTCCGCACCCACGGCCAATGCGTCTCGAACCCTCTCGGCCGCCATCTCCACCGCCAGATCGGGATCGCTTGCCAGCACACCCCCGCCACCGCCGCAGCAACGGGCCTGGAGCCTGTTTCTTTCCATCTCCACGAATTCAAGCCCCGGGATCGCCTTCAGAATATCCCTGGGTTCTTCGAAAACCTTAAGGGCCCTTCCCAGATCACATGGATCATGATATGTGACCTTTTTCCCCAGCTCGCCCTTAAACTTTATCTTTCCCTCGTTTATCAGTCTCTCGAGATAGTGGACGGAGTGATACACTTCCAAGCCCAGATCCCCGATCTCAGGATATATCTTTTTAAATGTCTTGTAGCATCCCGCACAGGGGGTTAAGAGTTCCTTTGCGCCCGTAGCCTTGATCCTCTCAATAACCTTCTTGGCATGGGGTTCGAACTCGTCCGTCCCCATTAAGAACAGGGGGAACCCGCAACAACCCTCTTCGGTGCCCAGACAGGTATAGTCCACCCCGGCCGTATCCAAAGGCTTTATGAGGCTGGGGATCATCTTCATATCCAGATAACTGGGGACACACCCCATAAAAAGGAGCGTCTCAGCCTTTTCTTTGAGTGTCCCGTCCTGGATTTTTTTCTTGAGCTCGGCAGGGTAAATGTCGATCCTGTCTTCCTTGGCACTTGCATAGACATTTCCCGTCTTGAAAATATTATCCCGAACACCGAGTACCGGCTCGGGCGTATAACCGGCCTTGTAAAGCTTTTTTCGAAGCCCTTCAACGATCTCATCCACCTTCACCTGGGCCGGGCAAAAATAGGTGCACGCCTGGCAGGTCGTGCAACTGTAAATGGCGTCCGCCAGCTCTTTTGAGGGCTCTATGGTCCCATTCAAAAAATTAAAGGCAAGGGCGTTTCTTCCTCGCGCGTTCCTCGATTCCCTGTGGGTCACACTGAAGGTAGGGCATCCCAGCCGACAAAAACCGCAAAAAATACATGCAAGGAGCTCGTTATCGACATCTTCACCAAAGGAATTGACCCCTTCAGGATGATCCAGCAGCGGTTTAAACGCGAAATGGTCATAGATATCATATTTCTTTTTCTCCAGTCCCATCTTGCCCGGATTCAATATATTGTTGGGGTCAAGGGCCTTTTTTATGGACCTCATCACTTCAAGAGCGGGACCCAGTTGCCTTTCTATGTACGGGGCTCGCGCAAGACCCGTCCCGTGCTCAGCCGTCACGGTGCCTTCCATCTCAATGGCGAGTTCGGCAAGCTCATCGGCGGCCGGTTTGAACCTGTCCCATTCATCCCGGCTTCTCATATCGGTCACAAAGGTGGTATGGACATTGCCGTCTCCAATATGCCCGAATGTGGTGAGCAGCAGATCATACTTCTCAGCTATCTCCTGTGCCCTTTTTATCGTCTCGGGGATCTTTGTCGGGGGAACACCAAGGTCTTCCGATATGGCGACCAGCCTGTTTCCCGGTTTAATCCTTGAAAGCGTTGGGACCAATTTTCCACGGGCCTCCATGATCTCGGCAGCCTTTGCAGGATCCCCGCTCCAGGTGTATTCCTGCACATCGTGTTTCTTGCATATGTCGCCGATGGCTTCCATGTCCCTGGCGACAATCTCTTTGACCCCGTCCACCTCCATAATCAGCATGGCCTCAATCTTGCTCACGTCTTTTCCGATAGCCTCTTCCACAACCTTCAGGCTGTACTTGTCCAGGATTTCACACGCGGTCAGCTTGATTCCGGAGCCTATGATGTCGGTAACAGCTTTTCCCGCCGCAAACAGATCATGGAAGATTGCCAGTGCAAGGGCGTTATATTCCGGGAGCGGTTGAATCTTGACCGTAATCTCGGTAATAACACCGAGTGTGCCCTCGGAGCTGGCAAAGACATGATTCAGGTCATATCCAAAGGATGATTTAGGTGTCTTAAAACCGGTTTTGATGACCGTTCCGTCAGCCAGAACCACCTGCATTTCCTTTACATAATCCCGGGCCGTTCCGTATTTCACCGCCTTGTGACCGCTTGAGTTGGTGGACATCATACCGCCGATAGTTGCGATTGCCTCGCTGCCGGGATTCGGGGGAAACATGAGGCCTTGTTTTGCAAGTGCGGCATTGAGCTGGTTACAGATAACGCCCGGTTCCACCCTCGCGTAGAAATTATCCTTATTGATCTCAAGGATACTGTTCATCGTATGCACATCCAGTAAAATGCCTCCTTCCACGGGAAGGGAGGCCCCTGTTGTGGCTGTCCCCGAGCCCTGCACCGTAACGGGCGTTTTTGATTCATTGGCTAAGCGCATAATCGCGGAAATCTGGTCGGTTGTGTGTGCGAAAACCACCATATCCGGAATCCCTTCATGGACGGAAAGATCCCGTGAATAGCTAATACATTCCACGCGGTCGTCAAACACATTTTCCGGGCCTACGATTTCTTGAATTTTAGGAATGATATTCATAGGTTAGCCTCCTATTTTCATTTATAAAGAATTTAAAATGAGGTTATCGATTTTGGGTCCTATGATTATAAACCGCGTTATACAATCTACAACCTGGAATCTATCATGGCTACTTTTTAGCTACAAAATAACTATAATGAATATACAAAAAAATTGTCAAGGAAAACTCTCCTTTTCACCTCATCCGGCCCGACAAGGAGCCCCCTGCAATTCCTTTTCATCCTGACCATTTGAATGACAAACTTCGAGATTTTAGATGACTCTCCAAATGAAAACAACTATCGTGTTGTTTTCTTCCCAAAAAGATAGGAAGATGGTGAGTATTGCTGACAAATGAATTAAGCAAAGGATATTTAGTTCCGGCTGCTAAAAACAAAGCCGAGGAATGATCATGGTCAAAGATCAAACTGAAAAAGCCATCATTACCGACGTCACCCTGAGGGAATATGGTCAGAATGTTCCATTGAACGGCCTGAATATTTTTACCCCGGAAATCCGCATTGAGATAGCCCTAAAGCTTATTGAAGCGGGTTTTAGGAATCTTGAAATCTTATCATGTATTCATCCCGGGCTTGCACCCGCCATGAATGAAGAAGACCTAAAAAAAATCTCGGCTGGTCTCGGCAGAGTGCGTGGCGTCCATCTTATTACGCTGGTCCCAAACAGGGCCGGCTACAGAAATTTTCTCGACATGGATCTGGGTCAGGATGGCTACAATCATACAATTGGAATATTCTTTTCTGCGGTTGAGGCCCATAATCTTGCCAACCTTGGAAGGCCGATCAAAGAAACAATCGGCGAATATAAAAAAATCGCGACAGATGCGGCAGCGAAAAACATAAGGCTGGTTGCCTACGTCTCTGCGACATTCGGTTACTTTGACACGAAAAACGCCGTTCTTATGGAGGCTGATATGGAAGACGTGAACGCCTATATTGACATGCTCCTTGATCTTGGTGCGCAAACCGTAACCCTTTCGGATCTGCAGGGTGTGGCAGATGAAGAAAAAACGGCGATTATCTTTGAAGCAGTACTGAACAAAAGAAAAGGGAAAGATCTCAATAAACTCGGATATCATCCCCATAATGTATCGGGCCAAGCCGCCATCACCAATAGTAAGACAGCCTACGACATGGGTATCCGGCGTTTTGACGCCTCCCTGGGAGGAACCGGAGGATGTATCACCGGCGCACCCGGCAATCAGCCCACGGAAAGGCTTGTCCGCTTTTTTCATGAATCAGGGATTGAAACTGGGCTGGAAGAGAAAAAGGTTTTTTCTCTGGCGGATATGATTGACAAAGAATTATTCAGGAAAATTCCATTGCAACAGATAGGCTGAAATTGATCTCTAAGAGACATCAATAAAAATTTTTTCAGGAGGTATCTTATGGAAAATTGGATTCGTTTAGGTGAGAAATTGAGAAATATGGTGAATCCGTCCACCTTTCCGGTGGCCGTAAAATTCGTAAAAAAAGAAAACGAAATACCACGTAAAGCAAAAAGGCCGCTTCGAGACCTGGGAGTCAAGATGGCACCCTGTCAGGGTTCCGCCATGGCTCGGCGTTACGGTTGGACGGTAGCTTTTACGCGGGAAGATGTAGGATGCGCCATTGCAGCCCATACATACGGCTGGGACAGGGTCACGGATCCGGAGGGCGCCGTCCATTTCGCTGTCACGATGGGCTACGCTTCGGATGAAAAGGCAGCAGCCGAGGTCGTTGCAGGATGGCCTGCCCTTGATACGGACCATGATCCCATAGTTCTTTACTACCCCCTGGAGAGGACCAAGATTGAACCGGATGTCGTACTCATTTATGTGAACCCCGCCCAAATGATGAGGCTGATTCACGGTGCGACGCATCATTCGGGGAAACCCGTTGAGAGCAGCTTTTCAGGAAGGGCTGCCTCCTGTACGGAAGGTGTGATCGGCGCTTACATGGACAACGCCCTAAAAATAGTGGTCCCGGGTAATGGTGACAGAGTGTGGGCCGCATGCCAGGATCACGAAATGCTTATGGCCGTCCCCGGTGGAAAACTGCAAGAACTTGTGGATGGCATTGAAAAAACGCACCAAAAAGGCATCCGCTACCCTATTCCTGCTTACTTGAGGTACCAGCCGGAAGTGGCCTTTACGATTCCTTTAGCCGATATATTTAAGCCCAAAGAGATTGACAAACTGTTCAAGCCCCGGAACACCTGAAATTTTAATCTATAGGGAGAAATAGAGAGCCCGCAAAATATAATTGACTCAAATCTGTGCCCCGATTGTTGCGGCTGTTATCTTTTCAATAATTCCTTAGGGACTTCAGCCTTTTCCGGCCATCCGTCCGGTATGATCTGGCCCGGTTTTTCGCCGAATTTCTTTTTGTCTGAATGCAATTTCGGCCGTTTGAATTCTTCCCTTGGCTCTTTAGGAATCCTGCCGTTTAAAATGGATTCCGAACGGAGCCGCCTGCCGATGGTCTTTTCTATCATGGTGCCGAGTTCTAATATCCTGTCGATATCGATTCCCCCGATATCAATACCCATCTCATCCATCATGACACACATATCCTCAAAGGAAACCAGACCAACGACATTGGGATCCCTGTAGTAGTATGATCCGGTTCCGGGCACAGGCGTCCTGTCAAGGAAATTTGCCGGCTGTCCTCCGGTTCCTCCGAGTGTCCCTTCAAAGATCTCAATTCCGGCTTGAAGCGCGGCCAGGACGTTTGCCAGGCCCCAGCCCCTGGTGACATGAAAATGCCCCACATGAAGGTCCGGATTGGGGATCTCATCCAATAGCATGGAGTAATAACGATATACCTGGTCAGGCGGAGCGGAACCGTCATGATCCGCGTGTTCAATATCATCGGCCCCGATACTCAAAAATCGCTTCGTAAACTCAATGGCATCCTCTAACCTTGTCGGACCCGATATCGGGCTGCCCCAGATGGTACTTACTGTTCCATTCATTTTGATGCCGGCGTCTTTACATTTTTTAATGCACCTCTCCGCCTCGGCCCAGTAAGCCGGCAGGGTTGTCCCGCTGTTGGCAAAGTGATGCTCCTCGTCTGTCGAGACCATCATCAAGAGGCGATCAGGACCGTATCCTCTTTTCTTCAGCTCAATGGCCCGATCAACGGCCGGCTCCCTTATTGTGACCGCTGTCCATTCAATATCTTTCGGATCTAATCCTCTTTTGGCCAGCCTCTTTTTAAAGATATCGCTATGAATACCTTTCAGCACCTCTTCGGCGTCCTTGAACTGCGGCATAATTCTGGGGTTTCCCAGATTTGTCACCTCAATCCTTTTTACGCCTGCAAAGGCAAGTTCCTGAAGATAATATATCTTGGCCTCGGTTGGTATCCACGCCTCCTCATGCTGAAATCCGTCCCTGACGGTTATATCGGCCAGCCTTACCTTTTTGGGCATCCTTTTATTTACATTGAAAATATCATATTCGCTCATTTTCTCCCTCCCTTTGCCCGGCAAAGCCGGGAAATATAAAATCTTAATTTCGAAATTCTAAACAAATCCAAAATCCGATTGTCCAAAAACCAAAAAAAGATAGGCCCCCATGCTTCAGATTTGCCATTAAGAGGTCATGCATATAAGTGTTTTGGTCATTCGAATTTCTATCATTTGGTATTGTTTCGGTTTTCTAATTTCGTGCTTCGTGTTTTAGTTGAGGCGAGGATAAACCCTGCCACAACGTTTTTCGGTTATAGACTGAACCCTACCCCTTAATGGACCTGGGAAGTAACATCTGGTGATGAGGGCAGATGCTCGTCGGGTTTTGATAACTGCTTCTCACAAAGGCGATAAAATAGTCCCTCATACGAT
>CAZIXY010000015.1:0-23841 GCA_964543315.1 uncultured Desulfobacteraceae bacterium
GGAGGAATTCAGATCCAAGAACGCTGAGAAGGATAGTCCCTATACCCGGATCGACGCACCAGAATTCTTCTGTAATGATGGCGTTTTCGAAATAACCCATACCTCCACCGCCGTATTCTTCATCAATGAACACACCCATAAAACCCAAGTCACATGCTTTACTCCAAACCTCTTTGGGAAACTCTTCTTTTTTGTCATATTCTAGAGCGATGTCAGGAAATTCGCCCTCTGCAAACTCCCGAGCTGCCTTCTTAATATCTTTCTGTTCCGCTGTTAATTCGTAGGACATGCTACATCCTCCTCTTTATATTCTCGCCTCTGCCGTTCCCTGATTCAATCACTGTTTTGATCGATCAAAAGGCAAAAAGCTCCAATCCTCCGGTCACATTGAGGACGGTCCCCGTAATGTAATTGGATTTTTCAGAAACGAGGAATGCGATAGCATTTGCCACATCCTCAGGTTTTCCCATCTCCCTCATAGGTACCCTTTTTAAGAGTCTTTGCCGCATTTCTTCAGGCATGGATTTGGAAATATCCGTGGCAAGGAGACCTCCGACGATCGCATTGCAGGTGATTCCGAACTGGGCTCCTTCTAAGGCTATTGTTTTGGTAAAGCCGATTATCCCAGCCTTTGTGGTTGAGTAACTTGCCTGGCCAAAACCTCCCAATGTCCCCGCCACCGATGCCATATTGATGATCCTTCCCCACTTTTTTTCTTTCATTTGAGGGAAAAAGGTCTTTGTGCAGTAATAGGATCCGGTAAGATTGACATTAAGATCACGTTGCCAGAGGCTGTCTTTCATTTTTTCGATTTGAGAAAGGTTGTCCAGCGTAGCCGCATTGTTTATTAGGATGTGGGCTCCGTCCAATTGATTTTTTACCTGTTTGGCCAAATCCTGAACAGCCTTTATATCAGTAATATCAGTGGCAAAGGCCAAAGATCTCCTGCCAAGCTTTTCCACATCATTGGCGGTCCTCTCGGCCCCTTCCTTATTAATGTCAACCACAACAATGTCGGCACCTTCTTCTGCCAGAACAAGGGCATCCGTCCTGCCCAGTCCCCTTGCACCACCTGTCACAACAGCCACTTTATTTTCTAACAGCATTTTTTCCTCCTAACTTTATCTTTCATGAAAATCAGAATTTTCTTTTCTCCATAAATGCTGTAATTCCTTTTCTCGCGTCCTCCGTTTCAAAAAGTTTTCCGAAGAGAATGGTTTCCGTTTTCATTCCTTCAGAGGCATTCGAATACAGAGAAGATCGTATCGCCGCAAGGGCTGAAATAACAGCCATCTGGCCCATTCCACTAATTTTTTCACCGAGCCTAAGGGCAGTCTCAATACTTTTACCAGCGGGAGTCAGGGAACTGATCAATCCAAGTTGGCGGGCTTCGCGAGCATCGATGAATTCGCCTGTAAGGATGATTTCACATGCCTTGGAAAATCCCACAGTGCGGGTAAATCGTTGCGTTCCGCCTGCCCCCGGCATAAGACCTAGTTTTATTTCTGGAAAACCAAATTTTGAATTTTCATCTGCAATACGGATATGGCAGGCCAATGCCAACTCAAGCCCGCCACCCAAGCAGAGCCCATTAATAGCAGCTATAACGGGCTTTCTGTATTGCTCAATCTTGTCCAGGAGCGATTTTGCCCCTATTATGATTTTTTCTGCTTCATTTGCAGTACCTGCCTTTGCAAGCTCACTCAACTCAGCACCTGCTGAAAAAATATCACCTTTCCCTGTCAGTATAATGACTTTAGGGTATCCCGGCCTTTCAAAGTCAAGGAAAATGGAACTCAGGTCTTTTAAGATGTGCTTGTTCAGGGTGTTGGCCGGTGGATTGTTAATGGATATGATGGCGAGATCTTTTTCTCGTTCAATAAAAATTCTTTCATGCGACATTATCATCTCCAATTTGGGGGACTAAACAAAGGCTTGTTTTTGTCTGTACCAATTCGTTAAAAATCTCTCCGCAAGAGGATGGCATAACCCATCCCGCCGCCGGCACATAAACTTGCTAGACCCAAATCGACATCTTGGCGGATCATCTCATAAAGCAAAGTGACCACAATCCGGCTCCCGGTAGCGCCCACCGGATGCCCAAGGGATACGCCGCTTCCGTTTACGTTAAGCCGTGACCGGTCCAATTTCAGCTCCTTCTCGCAAGCGAGATAATAAGAGGCAAAAGCCTCGTTAATTTCTATGAGGCTTAAGTCGGGCAAGGTCAGGCCTGTCAATTCCAGCAACTCCCGGATGGCGGGAACCGGTGCTATGCCCGTCAGTTTTGGGTCTACAGCCTTTATGGACCATGGGCCAACCTTTGCCATAGGTGTCATACGGTACTTCTTGCAGGCTTCTTTCGTGGCCAACATGATGGCAGCGGCGCCGTCATTGATACTGCTGGCATTACCGGCAGTGACGGTTCCCTCTTCTGAAAATACAGGGGGAAGTTTGGCTAGATTGTCCAAAGTCGCATCTGTTCTGGGGCGCTCATCTTTATCTATAATTGTAGATTTTTTACGGCTTTTTACTTCAATAGGCACGATCTCTCTATCGAAATAAGCTTTGGATTGGGCGTTAAGTGCCCTTTGATGAGATAAGGCGGCAAGCTCATCCTGTTCCTCACGGGAAATAACATATTTTTTAGCTAAATAGTCGGCGGATAAGCCCTGTCCTCCCATGATAGGGTCTTCCTGCATGCCCCACCACAACAGATCATAGAACTTGCTATGCCTAAGACGTTGGCCCCATCTATTGGAAGTAGAAACATAAGGCGCATTGCTCATCGATTCTACTCCACCCACAAGTGCTGTTTCCGCTTCATTAAAAACTAGGGCCGAAATACCGCTAATGAGGGCCTGCATGGCACTGGCGCAGGCACAGTGAATGCTAAAAGAGGGTATTTCCGGAGGGACGCCACAGGTGATAGATGCCCCACGGGCGATATTAGGATTGAGTGGGGAAAGGGTATTTCCCAGAATGACCTTGCCCACTTTATCTGCGGGCAGACCTGAACGTTCAATGGTGGTCTGCATTACCGGGACTACCAGATCAATAGGATTTACCGATCGAAAGCTTCCTCCAAATTCGCCTATTGCCGATCGTTGAGCGGAAACTATAAAAACTTCTTTATTCATAACAACCTCTCAATATTACTGATAGAAGATCAGAATTTCAGACAGGTATGAAAATAATTAGGATATGAACACAATTATAAAAGAACCAAGCTAAACGTTTAGTTTAGTTATTTGGATACAGACTGAACGTTTAGTTTATATTTGTCAAGAAAAAATTTGTCCGTATTAAAAACTTTAATAATTTGATAAAAATCTTGCGATTTTGTTTAAGCGTTCCGGGCAGAAAAATTGAGTGTCAGGTTAGCCAAGCGCTGATAGATTACACTTAAGATGAAGATCCAAAGTGGGAAACCTCCAAAATGGAACTTAAATAGTGGGGTATGGGTTTTGGTGTTAAGGAAAGGATGGTGCTACAATAAGGCCATATTTGACTGGTCTGACAGAAATTGGCAAATAATTCAGCCCTGAAGAGGTCCTTATAGTCAGGCTATATCCCGCACTTCTTTTATTGTTTCCACATTACCCATGACCATCAGTGTTGTTCCTCCGGTAAGGGGCGTGGAGGAAGGGGGGTTGATGATGAAGTCCTTTTTGCCCTTTTCCTGGCAGGCAAGGACCATAATGTTGTATTTGTCTTTGAGGCGTGATGTCTTGATCTTTTTTTCCATCCTTTTCCTCCTCAGGATACCAGAGACTTCGCCCTCAACGACCAGGGCCGTCAGGGTACTGATCCCGTACAAGATGATTCCCATGCCGAAGATGATGAGGATCATACTGAAGATTTGAGCCGGAACGTTACCTGTTATTTCAAGGACCTCACCGTAGCCGACAGTGGTAAGAGAGATGACTGTCATGTAGACGCAATCCATGAATTTAGGCTCTCCACCAAAGATGATGTAATAGCCTGTGCCTCCGGAAAGGACCACAAGAAAAATCGCGGCAAGTATGGCAAAAAGCCTTTTTCGTATCCCTTTACTCAGGGAGGCCATGGCCCCCGTCCTCCAGTGTAGTCTTTGAGTTTTGTTTAGAAGTGTTGTGCATCCAAGACGGGTCAGGATTCAATCGGTAATTTTTATTTTACAATATCACGATTTTATAACGACATCAAAATTTAAAATGGATAACGCTCCATCCGGAAATAGATCGTTTCTGCATGCACATGCGGCCTTTCGAAGAGCCCCATGCCTTCGCCTACTATAATGAGGCAAAAAAAGCAGGGCCATGGGGGTCTCTTTTCAAAAGCCGCATAGGATGAGTGCTAATGGAATGCTAATGTGGCCTTAGATTTCAGCTTAGGACAGCCCCTGAAAGAACTCTTTGTCGTGGCTTAAGTCTTCGGTATCTATCGCTGGCCGTCTGTTTGCGCGAATGGGGGCGTTTGACTATCCCGCCAGAGGCGGCCAAGTTCGGCAGAAGTTTGAATGCGCAATTTGAAAAGAGAGTGCCATGGCCTGACCGATATAATACCCTGGGCGATTTAGAATGTACTATTGGCCCGCTATCTTAAAGGCTCGACATGGCGCTCTTCTCCAGGATGCATCTGCTCCTGAGTTGCAGGCGGCCCTTCCTGCGGTCTGCTGGAAGTTAAGGTAGTGGATACCAACAGCACGTTACAATGCAGCCCGCGACACGGGTCGCAGGACAGTGTAGAGGAGTTTTGATCCGAAAGATGCATCCTTTCGAAGAGCCCCATGCCTCGCATTTTGCGTCTTGGATCTAAGTGTGGGAATGTGGGATACAAGGCATCAGTGGAAGACCTCGAATGTGCGCTCAATACAAAGGAATGTCCTGTGGGTATATTCCTTTTGGTTCTGCTATTCTAAGAAAGGCAGCGCCACAGGATTAAATCCGAAATCAGAAGCACGAAATTCGAAACAATATCTAATGACATAATCTCGAATGTTCTAAACAAAATGCCTTGCCCTCGTGCATTCATTTTTTCGTTTTTGTCATTGAAATATTTGGTATTGGGATTTGTTCGAATTTCGGATTTCGAGCTTCGATATTATCTGTCATACTAAAAAATACATCACGAAATCCTATGAGTTGCATACTCAAAGCCATGTCCTATGGGAATAAATTATTTAGCTAAGTTGTCGTGATGGGCGACGAGGACTTGGCCGCGGACCAAAAGGCATCAGTCGTCACCTTGCCCCTTGCATAATCTTCATGCCACCCTAATGGAACAGGCCATCTTTTGTATATGTCCTTACGATCGGCCTCAAGAAGCCGTCTGGGTGTACCCATAAAATCCGCCGCACACATAACCGGTTTCCCGGTCCGGGATGTGAGTCGTGCGAGCCATTCAAGCCCATCATGTCTTCTCATAAGGTGGTGATCGAGAATAAGGGTATCCGTGGCCCGGGAAAGCCTTACAGCGTTATTCCAGGCTCTTTCAATAAGCTCATCAGATAATCTGGACAAATAGAGCGCAGGACCTCCCACCAGCAGGATGTCCGGTTTCCAGGACAGGATGTGGGAAACGGTTTCATCTTCGAGAAGCTGAATATCGGATGCATGAACAAAGACTTTTTCTTCCTCAATCCTTGTCATCACGACCGTTTCCGGATTATTATCGGCCTTTCCATGGGGTACGGCTCCGGAGAACGCCATGGGCCCGCTTCTTTTTCCTTCGGCCGGAATCGTATCAGAGTGCAGGAAGGAAGAAAAACTGTGTGCCCTTTTTTCCTCTGTGGGAGAAAAGTGGCATGGGTTCTTGGTCCATATCTTCATGTTTTCATTCAATCCTGATAATTTTCTTATATCCAGTTGATAGGGATTGGCGTCTGCCAATGGAACATGGTCTCCGTGGAAATGGCTGATAACGACATCAGAGGCATTTTTCCACGCGCATACTATTTTTTCTTGTATTTTTTCATCCACCGCTATTTGCACGGGATGCGGCAGCAATTTATCCCTCACATAGCCCAAAGCTATACCGGGGTCTATGAGTATGTTCCTCTGTGCTGTTTTTATAGAGCAGCAAAGGCCTCTAACTCCTAATGATTCAGCTCCAAGAATTTCAATTTGCATAAATGATCGATTCCGAAAAGAGAGTTATCCCTTTTCAGGGACGTGATTTCGTCTTCAGGGTTTCCGGTATTGACCAAAAGCAACCAGTATCATACACTGCTGCTACATGAAAGAGAATCCATAAAAAATGAACGGAGGATAATATGGCCATTAGTACACCGGAAGAATACCGCGAACGGATCGCAAAACTCAGACCAAGACTCTTTATGGGCGGCAAAAAGATTGAGCTTTTGACGGATCATCCAGTAACAAAAGGGGTCGTCGAGGCGACGGCCCGGGTTTACGAGTTGACAAAGGACCCTCAATATTCAGACATCATGACCGCCGAATCTCACCTGACAGGTGAAACGGTCAACCGTGCCCTGCATATTCATCAAAGCAAACAAGATCTCCAAAAACGTCTCGATATGGCCCGTTTGAGCAGTCAGAAACTGGGTACCTGCAACTACCGCTGCCCGGGAAATGAAATGCTTCCATCCCTTGCAGCAACGACCTGGGAGATAGATGAGGATAAGGGGACGGAGTACCATGAAAGATTCAACGAATACCTCAAGTATGCTCAGGATAATGACCTGGTGGTCAGCGGGTCCGTTACAGATACAAAGGGAGACCGCAGCAAGAGACCCCTTGAGCAGGATCCTGATTCCTATGTCCATGTCGTGGAAAAAAGGTCTGACGGGATCGTGGTTAATGGTGCGAAACAGCATGCAACAGGGGCCTATGCAGCGGACGAGACCCTTGTTTTACCTGGAATTTCATGCCGGAAAGGGGAGGAAGACTATGCCCTTGCGTTTGTTGTTCCCAACGGCACGGAGGGAATGACCTATGTTGCGCAATACAATCCGTTCAGCGTGGAACGAGAGTATGCAAAGGATATCGGGACTATCGGCAATCCTATATACGGCCAGCGGGAGACATGCCTCGTGATTTTTGATCACGTGTTTGTTCCCTGGGAAAGGGTATTCATGTGCGGGGAGATGGAGTATACCCAGACTTTTATCACCAGATTTGCCAAGACACACCGCATGAATTGCGGAGGTGCCTGCAAGGTTGGGTTTATGGATCTGATTATCGGTGCGACTCAGCTTATAGCGGAATACAATGGACTGCAGAAAGTGTCTCACATTGCACAAAAAATTACACGAATGATTCAACTAAACGAAACATCACTTGCCTGCGCCATTGCTGCGGCGTACCTGGGCAAGGAAGAGCCTGAAGGCTCCGGTGTCTTCATGCCGGATGAGGCGATGAGCAATATAGCCAAACTGAACACAAATGACGGATTTTGGGAAGTTCTCGCCCTGGCCGGTGATATTGCGGGGGGTGTTGCCGTCACGTTACCCGGTGAGATGGAGCTTGAAAACCCTGAAATTAAGGAATATGTTGCCAAATACCTCAAATCTGCTGCCCCGGCTGACAAGAGGATGCGATTGATGAAATTCCTTCAAAACTGGGTCGCCGGACTGCATGGTGTCGGCACCTATCAGGGTTCCGGCCCAAGCCAGAACCAGATGATGGTTCTTTACCGCATCACTGATCTGGAAGAAAAGAAAAGGATGGCCGAGGAACTTGCCAACGGAATATGATGTTTTTTAACGGGGAGGATAAGATGGCTATAGTGTTATATATTATCTCAATCCTTTGGATTGTCGCGGGGGTGTTTCTTGTCATTTATACTGAGGGGACCAGGGAGTTTTATAAAAAGTTGTTCCTGAGAGATCGGGTAAAGTGGATGGGCGTGATTCCTTTTATTTTCGGCGCGGTTCTTGTGGCGGGGGCCTTTTATGACGAAAGGGTATTCTGGCTGGCCATTATCCTGGGAATACTGGCCCTCGCAAAGGGCGTTTACATATTCTTCGCCCCCTCATCTCAAATCAAAGACCTTCTGGACTGGTGGTTTAACCGAGCCGGTGACGGGACCCTAAGGCTTTTCGGCCTCATTATTTTCATACTGGGAAGCGCCCTGTTGTCCTATCTTGTGTGATTTTTTTGAAAAGGAAAGAGTGTTCTTAGAGAAAGGGATCGGCCCATAGGTACGGGGTCGATCCCTTTATTTTTATCCCTTGATGATTCTGGGGATCATCATATGGTTTTGCGGGCAGATGGAAATCGGGTTCTGGTAGGAACATCCGGCAAAGGCCGCTATATACTTCCTCAGATCCGGTAGGGATACGATCTCATCCACGAAACCCCTGTTAGCGCAATAGATCGGCCTGGAGTTGTCGTAGTATTGTTGTGCGAGGTCATTCATCTTGTCTATGACCGGCTGAAGCGGTTTGCCCGCATCTTTTTCTTTGACCAGTCTCCTTGAAAAGGATGCCGCAGCCGCTGTTTCTCCGTGCATCACGTAAATTTCGGTTGTCGGTGTCCCTAAGGTGAATGCGTTGTGGTTGTTGGCGGTGGGACCTCCCATGATGTAATGGGCAGCGGCCGTTCCCTTTCTCAATATAATGCACATCTGCGGAACATCCGTTTGTTCGATGGAGTAAATCAGGGACTGGCCAAGACCCAGGAGCTCGGCCTTTTCTGCAATGTCTCCCACGTCTATGCCGGAGGTATCCTGAAACCAGACAATGGGAACCCGATCCCGTCCGCACAGGGTGACGAATTCGTTTAACTTGATCAGTCCCTGACGGTAAAGCTTGCCGCCTATGCCCGGGTAATCGGCATATTCAGGATAGTTTGCACCCAGGAAACCCTGGCGATTCCCTATGAATCCCATAAGAAAGCCGTCGATTTTGGCTAAGCCGGTATACACCTCCGGCCCGTAATCCGGCCTGAATTCCATATGTTCGCTGTTGTCGAAGATTCGGGCCAGCATCTCGTCGAAATTATAACTTCGCTTTTGGTTAAACGCCACGATGCTGTTGATATCATCCGCCGGAAATTTGGGCTCTTTCGGCTCGGCCACACGGAAAAAATGGGGATCGTATGCGGGGACCATGTCCATGTATTTCTTAATGGCATCAAGCACGCCTTCCTCGGTGTCGTACACTTCCTTGAAGAAACCGGTCTCGTTATGATGGATCGGTACGCTGCCCGGAGGCACCTGCTTGAAATGGCGCGTGGCCTCGATAAGCTGTTCCGCGCCTTCTTCGTCAAAGTAGCCTTTGGGACTCATGCCACCCACAATGCCGCCGCCCCCTACGGCAATATTAGCATTTTTATGGGCAAGGAGAATCGTGGGACTGATGCCCTGGTAGCCGCCGCCCGCCGGGTTTGTTCCGTAAATACCGGCGATGATGGGGACACCCAGCTTTTCCAGCTCAGCGTGCCTAAAGAACGTGGTCCCGTTTCCCCTTCGATTTGCATAGACCTCCTGCTGCTCGGTCAGTTTCACGCCGCTGCAATTGACAATCCATACCAGGGGAACATGAAGCCTTTTAGCCATGTCGGTGACTCGAAGCTGGTTGTCCGCCTGTCCCGCGATCCAGGCACCGGCTATGACCTTATTGTCAAAGCCGATAACCACGGCCCATTTGCCGTTGATTTTTGCGAGGCCGTCGATGACTCCCGTGGTCCCTTCGTCATTAAATTGTGGGTTGTACAGGGTGTGAAGAGGGCACCAGGTTCCCGGATCGATAAGGTAATCTATCCTCTGCCATACGGTCAGCTGACCTCTCTTTTTGATTATTTCTTCGGGTATTCCCGCGCTTTTCACTGCCTCAATAGCCTCGGCCACCGCTTCTTCAACCTCTTTTAACTGGGCCACATTTTCTTGGGCATTTTTTTTCTGGCTGTCGGTCAGTGGTTTTCCAAGGGGTGTCATTTCTTCAAAATAGGGTCTCATTTTTCCCTCCTAAAAGAATTTCAGCGCAATTTTATTATCTGTTTGCCTTCCTGATACCGAGTTGATCGAGCGCGATGATCCATTTGCAGATATTGGAGGAACCCTCGACCATAAAATAGGGCGGGACATCCCTGTAATACCTTGCAACCGGATACTCGGTGGAATATCCGTAGGCGCCCATGATTCTCATGGCCATTTTGGCGGCCTTTTCAGCAATTTCACCTGCCAGGTATTTGGCATGGGCCACTTCGAGGGTATTTCCCAAATCGCCCTGGTCCTTTTGCCACGCGGCCTTGTAGACCATAAGACGTGCCGCCTCAAGCTCCGCCGCAACCTGCGCGATCATATCCTGGTTCATCTGGAATTCGCCTATGGATTTGCCGAACTGCTGTCTTTCCTTGCAGTAATCCGTAACGCTGTCGAGGCAGGCCTGGGCCAGGCCAATGCCCCCGGCGGCTGCGGAAAGGCGAGTCTGGTTCAAGGAACCGAAAACAATTTTGGCTCCGTCGCCGGCCTTTCCCAGGATATTTTCCTTGGGCACCTTTGTGTCTTCCAGGTATATCTCACCGGTAGGAATGGATCGGGTACCCATTTTGTCCAGGTCTGTTGTGGTTATGCCGTTGAAATTTTTTGGCTCAACCACAAATGCCGATAGACCCCTTCCTCTGGCTTCCCTGTCCGTATAGGCGTGAAAAATGGTGATATCAGCAGCAGAAGCATTGGAAATCCATGTCTTGGATCCGTTTACAAGCCAGTGATCACCCTTGTCAACGGCGGTGGATTTCATGGCCATGACATCGGAACCCGCGTTCGGTTCGGTGATGGCAAAGCAGCCTAAATATTCGGCGTTCACCAGTTTCTGGATGTATTTCTTTTTAAGCTCCTCTGAACCGTACCTGTAAATTGTAAAGGCGCAGCCGAGGGTCTGCATGTTGATCTGGACCCTCAAGGAACTGGATGCCCTGGCAATTTCTTCAGTAAGGATCATGGCAGCAAGCCATCCCATTTCGTTCCCACCATACTCCTCGGGGATGACAGTGCCGAAAAAGCCGAGCTCGGCCATAGGCTTCATGACTTCCTCATAGGGTAAATGGTGATTTTCATCCCATTCATCCGCGTTCGGGGCGATTTTTTCCGCTGCAAAGTCACGTGCCATGTCTCGCAACATCTGTAACTCTTCACTTAAAACAAATTCCATTTATTTACCTCCCTTAGATCTTATTAGTACCAAATTGTAAATATTTATCTTAATAAGTTGTTTTGTGAAATAAAAAATATAGACTATTAATGTGTGATTGGCAACAAAAATATTTACATTATAGCTATATTTTAACTACTTTCGAGCTTTTGTAATTCCAATACCGCGAATTTCACGCTTTCCTGACTGTTGGAGAATTTTCGGATTTTACTCATTGACTTTCCCAGAAAAAGAGGCTAATAAAGGCTGAATATAATTTTAGGATGCAATTATCTTAAATTTTATAATAAATTCGTTGTGTTAGAGATAAGCATTTGAAGGAGGAAATGCCTATGGCAGATGAAGCATTAGAGCTTAGTGAGCTGAAAGGTGAATTCAGGAAGAAAGTCAATGAACTTTTACCTGAGGGAAATCTGAATCTCTGCCTCACCTGTGGAACCTGTGCCAGCGGCTGTCCTGCAACCGGTCTTGAGAACATGGATCCAAGAAAGTTCGTCAGGATGATCGTTCTGGGGCTCGATGATGAGGTAACGACAACTCCATGGGTGTGGATGTGCAGTCAGTGCCAGCGTTGTGTCTATGCCTGCCCAATGAAGGTTGATATTCCCCGGATGGTCTACCTTGCACGCCAGGCATGGCCGCGTGAAGAACGGCCTAAAGGTATACTCGGTTCATGCGACATGGCCCTCAGGAATGACAGCTGCAGTGCTATGGGTGCATCACCCGAGGACTTTCAGTTTGTTGTAGAAGACGTGGCGGAGGAAGTCAGAGAAACCCAGCCGGGCTTTGAGACACTCCAGGCCCCGATTGATAAAGAGGGCGCCGAATTTTTCCTCAATCAGAATTCCAGGGAACCGGTAACGGAACCGGATGAACTGATTCCGCTCTGGAAAATTCTCCATATTGCCGGAGTGGACTGGACCTATGGCACCAAGGGATGGGCAGGGGAGAATTACTGTATGTTCCTTGCCGATAATGAATCCTGGGAGCATGTTGTCCGTACGAGCATCCAGCAGGCCGAACATCTCGGGTGTAAGGTTTATCTGAATACTGAATGAGGCCACGTGACTTTCTCAGTCCTGGAAGGACTGAAAAAATTTGGAATCAAGACTGATCTGGAAATTGCAAGCATATACCAATATTATGCCAAGTGGATCAGGGAGGGAAAGCTGAAGGTCAGTTCGGACTGGAACAAGGATCTCAAGGTAAAATTTACGGTGCAGGATCCGTGTCAGATCGTCCGAAAAAGCTATGGTGATCCCGTGGCGGAAGATTTGCGGTATGTTGTGAAGTCCGTTGTGGGGGAAGAGAATTTTATTGATATGACCCCAAACAGATCCAACAATTATTGCTGCGGTGGCGGCGGTGGTTATCTGCAGTCCGGTTACGTAGAAGCACGCCATCAGTATGGAAAGGTGAAATTTGATCAGATAGTGGCTACAGGCGCCGATTATTGTATTGCCGCCTGCCATAACTGTCATGCCCAGATTCATGATCTTGCCGACCATTTTGAAGGCAAATACCATACCGTCCACCTGTGGACCCTCATTTGCCTCGCCATGGGAGTTTTGGGGGAAAACGAGCGCGAATATTTAGGCCCGGACCTGGCAGAGGTCGGACTCTAAGACTGACCAAGACATGTTTTTGAGAGTTGAAATCCCGCCTGTATTTCCGGCGGGATTTTTATATGAAAGGGAGCAAAAACTTAAATGACCGTCTATGATATTAAGTCCAAAGAAGAATGGCAGGAGATATTGGATGATGTCAGTAAAGAATCAGGGATGCCGGCAGCCCTTGTTGACAGAAAGAGCGTCGTCCTGCAGGAAAGCGGGGAACGAAACCCGCTGTGCTCGGAAATCCGAGCCAATAATGAATCGCTGTCGTTTATATGCGGCCAGACACAGCAGTTTATGACACGGCAGGCAAGATCCACCCGCAAACCCGTCATTGAAGCCTGTGAGGCGGGACTGTTGAAATTTCTTGTTCCGCTTTTTGGGGACAATGATTATCTGGGTGCGATCACTGTTTGTGGATTGTGTATCCCGGGGGAAGAAATCGAAACATTTACCATTGCAAAGAGCACAAAAATGGACGAAAACGAAATCAAGCCCCTTGCAAAAATGGTCCCTGAAGCCGATCAGGAAAAAGTGAAGGATATGGTGCAGCGGATTTTTAAGAAGATCACAAAGGATGTGTGATCAAGCAAACCCTATCTTTACCACCATGATACTGTCTTATCGCATTCAAAGATAAGATCTATCAGTTTTTCATAGTCCACTGGCTCGTCATACATTGTGAATATGGATGATTCTTCTCCTTGCAAGAGAGAGTCAATGAGCACCCGCGTGTTTTTGTCCGGTTCAGTCTTCAATATGTGGAGTGTTTTCATGGCACCTCCTAAAAAGGGATAACAAGATCCATTTTTCTCAGCTTTTTCCCCATTTTTTCCACGTCCATATACTCGAAACCGTATTTCTCCGCGTTTGCCCTGTTATTGGAGTAATACCTGGCCTCCATGTCTTCCAGCCATTCGAGATTTTCTTTAAATTTCTCTGTCATCTCGATCTCAATGTCCAGTACAAACATGTGGAGATAAAAATTTTCTACGGCCAGGCCGAGTGTTGACCGTGAGCCTTCCAGGAGATCCTCTTTATTGCGTATGAGAATGGCTACATTTCTGATATTTTGCACGGCTTTGATTTTCTCCTAAAAAACGATATAGCGGTCACATCCTTCGATGATTTCCGCGTGCCTGGCCTGGGTAGCAAAATCTTTTTCATCCATTCCGGGGATATCGCTCTTTTTGATACCATGGCCTTCGAGCGAGACTTTGCAGAGGGACATTTCGGCTGTGCCTCCAAGCTTGGTGAATCTGGGGTCCTGGGTCAAAAGGGTGCCGTGGTGCGTAAAAAACAGGGTTACTGTAACCCCTTTATTTTTGGCTGCCCTGCACAGTTTCAGGATTTTGTCGAGATGTTGATCGGAACTCACGAAAATACCCAAGGACCTGGCCATAAGACGACTCCCTTACATCCTGATAGAAAAGTTCACAAACCCTAACAAAACAAGGTTATGGAGTCAATATCACAGTGGAACAAATGCCTTCGGAAAGGGTGTCATGATTCAACTTTTTTTTTAGAGGAATAAATGATAAATTCAAAATTTAATGGGCGATATTACAGATTTTTTTTAAGAGAGGTATGTCATGGTCGAAAAAGTAAGCCAGAGGTTGATTTCCGTTCTCGATGCCATAAAGGACGGCATCTATATCATTGATGCCGATTACAATTTGGAGTTCATGAATAAGGTTATGGTCGGAGATTTCGGGGAGGGTGTAGGAGAAAAATGCTACCGGATAATAGGCGACCTGGACGATATCTGCCCGTGGTGCAGGGCACAGGAGGTGTTTGCAGGCGAAACAGTCCAATGGGAGCACCATCTGCCTAATGTTGATAAGACCTATGATCTTCTTGAACATCCCCTGGAAAATACAGACGGGACCATCTCGAAGCTGAGCATCTGCCGGGATATCACACAGAGGAAAAAACGGGAAGCAAAGATAAAGGCTTCAGAAGAAGAGTACAGGAGACTTTTTGAGCATGTGGGTTGCGGAGCCTATATCAGCAGCAAAGAGGGAAAGTTCCTGGACGCCAACAGGGCCACGTTGGATATGCTGGGTTATGGAAGCAAGGAAGAATTCCTCGAGATGGATATCACCAAGGACATTTACCTGCGACCCAGGGATCGTCGAAAATTCCAGGATATGATCGAGCGCGACGGCAACGTGATTGACTACGAAGTGGATTTCAAGCGCAAAGACGGAACTCCAATTCCCGTATTACTGACCAGTCATGTGCGATACGATCATCAGGGAAATATCCTGGGATATGAAGGGCTTATAGTCGATGAATCGCACAGAAAACAGATGGAAAAGAAATTAAGGGAGGCTCATGATTTTCTTAATATGATTATTCAAAGTTCACCCAACGCCATCATGGCCGCGGATATGAAGGGCAACATTATCCTGTGGAACAGGGCCTCTGAGGAGACACTGGGTTATAAATCCGAGGAGACGATAGGCCGTATGAACATCGCGAATGTCTACCCGGAGGGGTTGGCCAAAGTGATCATGGAAAAAATGCGGAGCCCCGAATATGGAGGTATCGGTAAATTGAGGTCCTATCCCATGGTCTATGTGAGAAGGGATGGGAAGATCGTGGAGGGAGACCTTTCGGCAGCCGTCATTTACGATGCCGGGGGAAAAGAGATTGCTACGGTCGGAACATTTGTTGACCTTGAGGAAAGATTGGAAATGGAGCGAAAACTCAGGCAAACGCAAGAACAGCTATTGCAGTCTGAAAAGCTTGCGGCCATGGGGCGTTTGACTTCACAGATCGCCCACGAACTGAATAACCCCCTGTACGGGATTATGAACACATTAGAATTGATGAAGACTGAAATCCCAGAGGAGAGCAAGAGAAGAAAAATACTGGAAATGGCACTGTCCGAGACGACAAGACTGACCGAAATGCTCCGGAAGATGCTTTCCTTTTCAAAGCCCGAAGAGGAAGAAAGACAACCGGCCGATATAAATAACCTTCTGGATGAGATCCTCCTGTTGCATGAGAAACAGCTGCGGGAACACAGCATCCGTATATCATCGTCTTTTGAAGAGGGATTAGACGATGTTTATGCGTCTAAAAACCAGCTTCGGCAGGTATTTTTGAATATGATCTCCAATGCAAGAGATGCCATGCCAGAAGGTGGCACATTGACAGTGCAAACAGTGTCCGACGGAGAAAATGTCCGGGTTGAGATTTCAGACACCGGCACGGGTATAAGAAAAGAAAACCTAAGTAAGATTTTTGATACTTTTTTTACGACTAAGGACAGCGTGAAAGATGTGGGCCTCGGCCTATCCGTCTGTTATGGGTTCATAAAGGACCATGGAGGGGACATCAAGGTCGAAAGCGAATGGGGTTCAGGAACAACCTTTAAGATAATTATTCCCAAGCATAAAGAGGATATGACGGAATCCCTATAGAACCACGATAACCAAATCGATCTCGCCCGGGACGTGGGCCACCTTCCCTATGGCCTGCAACCGGGAACCTACCGACATTCATATCTCCCAACCTCATAAAGGATTTTTGGAATAGACTAAAAAAACATCCGAAAACCGCTTGAATAAGTCTTGCTGCAAGGGATTAGAAGTATAGGAATTATATTAATTATATTTATTATAATAAACATTAAAGAAGGTGTTGAAAAAGCAGCTTCTCGAAAAATCAATGAAAACGTTTCGGCATGACACTTTTCAATATTGCTATATTATCTTTAAATGCAGCTTGTTATATGTTTTTTAAATTTTTCCCAGGCCGTCGGCAGTGATGTGTTTCCCGGATTTATTGAGGAATTTTCATGGCATTGCATTTTTTTCTTGACAAACTATAATAACTATAATAATTATAAATCCAAAATCAGTCACGAACATTATGGGGGGCGTGGATAATGGACGATATATTGACGGTGTTTAAAGCAAGTAAGTACTGCAGTGTTTCGCCGAAGACCATCATCAACTGGATAGAATCCGGGCATATTGAAGCCTATAAGACGGTAGGGGGGCATCGCCGAATCAAGAAATCGGACCTTGAGACCTTCATGATAAAGCAGGGAATTCCGATTCCGAAAGAGGAAAAGGAAGAGGAGCGCATAAGGATTCTCGTTGTGGACGATGATCCCATTATCGTTGAAACTATTGTCCAGGCCCTTGAGGAAGATGAATATGACTATGATGTGATCTCGGCATCGGACGGCTTTGAGGCCGGCATACAGGTCAATCATTTTAGGCCCCACTTACTGATACTGGATATCATGATGCCGGATATAAAAGGATATGAGGTCTGCAAGAAGATCAAGAGCGGGGAGGAGACAAAGGATACAAAAATTATTGTCCTGTCAGCATACCTTGATGAAGAAAAATTTAAAAAAATGAAAGACTATGGTGCGGATGTTTGTTTTTCAAAACCACTTCCGCTGCCTCAGCTTAAGGAAGAGGTTGCGCGTTTGCTGGGATTGAACTGATAAGAGGGGAGGCACGTATGAAACTGAAAGATGCCCTGGAAAAGGGGAGATTTGTTGTCACATCTGAAGTACAGACTCCTATTGATGAGGACCCGCAGGAACTTATCAAGCGCCTGGAGTTGGTAAGGGGGCGAGTAGATGGTGTTACCGTACCCGAGCTGGAGGTGGAGGGGATTGTAGGGGACAGCATCAAGATGTGTGATCTCCTTAAAAAAAACCGGTTTCAATCAATATACCAGACAACGACACGGGATAAGAGCAGGCCGCAATTGCAAAAGGATCTTATGCTGGCACATGAAACGGGTGTTGAGAATCTCCTCGTGTTCACGGAAGACTATCGGATAACCGGGGACAGTCTTCAGGAGATGATGTTTTTTCATGTCGATTCCGGCAAATTGGCTTCGGTTTTGGAACATATGCGTGAGGGGCACACGGTCGACGGAAAGGAACTTCCTTCAAAGGCTGAATTCACATTAGGGTCCGGTGTTGAATCCAAGTGGGGAAAAAACGTGCCGGATCTGGAAATGAAAGAAATGGAGGCCATGACGAGTATAGGCGCCGGATATTTTTTAACCACTCCGGTGTTCGACGTGGCGCGGTTCGAGAAATTTATAAAGCAAGTCAATACGTTTGGCGTGCCCGTCATTGCCGAGGTGATGATTATCAGGACGGCGGGTATGGCGCAGTTTCTCAACCGCCATTTCAAATCGGGCCTGGTTCCGGACTGGATGATAAAGAAGCTGGCCAGTGCTCCGGACAAACAAAAGGCAAGTATCGAGCTTTTTGCCGATACCGTAAGGGGGCTAAAAGACCTTTGTCAGGGCGTTCATATTATTACCATCGGCAGTGAGGAAAAGCTGAGACATTATCTCGATGCGGCCAAACTGAGATAACAAGGAGCCTGTAACTTGGAAGAAGTCACCTTGAGCATTAACGGGAAGAATGTGAGCTGCCCTTCCGGAACCAGCATCCTGAATGCGGCCCTGGCAAACGGCATTAAGATTCCCACGCTTTGCAACCATGAACACCTGGAACCGGTGGGTGCCTGTCGTCTCTGCCTGGTGGAGGATGAAAAAACCGGACGTCTTATGGCCTCATGTGTCACACCGGTGGCACCCGATATGACCGTCCTGACGGATTCTCCTGCTATAAAAACCCACAGGACAAATGTTATACGTCTGATGATGGCCAATCATCCCGAGTCCTGTATCGTATGCAGCCAGGGAAACAGATGTGAGCTGAGGCAGATTGCGGCTGAACTGGGTGTCGGCCATATAGACCTTTATCCCATGCCCCACTATACAGGTTTGGAGGAAGCAAACCCATTTATTATCAGGGACTTAAGCAAATGCATTTTGTGCGGGAAGTGTATTCGGGCAGATCATGAACTGGTCGTCGTTGGGGCCATTGATTACAATCTCAGGGGATTTAAATCCCGTCCCGCTACTGTTCATGAGATGCCCCTGGAAAAATCCAGTTGCACTTTCTGTGGAACATGTGTGTCCATGTGTCCTACCGGAGCACTATCCGTCAAAAACTCACCCTATGTCGGCACTTCTCAAAAAGAATCATCCACCATCTGTGGATTTTGTGGTGTGGGCTGTTCGCTTGTGATGGGATCTGCGGATGGTTACATCGTAGAGACAAATCCGTCGCATAAAGAAAATACCGTGAATCGTTCCACCCTATGTGTGAGGGGCCATTTTGCGCATGATTACCTGGATGTTCCAGAAAGATTAACCACTCCAATGATACGCAGCAACGGAGAGCTTGTGCCTGCCACCTGGGATGAGGCACTGGATGCCGTTGCTCAAGGTCTTATCTCAATAAAAAAGGAATACGGACCTCAAAGCGTGGGGTTTCTTGGATCATCCAAATGCAGTGTTGAGGAAAACTATATTTTTCAGAAAATGGCGCGTGTCATCTTAGGAACCAATAATATTGATAACGGCAGTTACGGGTCAGGGAGAAAGATCATAGGTCTCGTTAACGAGAGGCTGGACGGTGGCGGTCGTGTCAAACCGTTGTCCGGTTTGGAAGAAGCCGAGATTATTTTTGTCATTGGGGCCGATCCCACTGAATCGGTTCCTGTTGTGGGCTATTATCTTAAACGTGCTTCTCGGATAAAAAGAATCCCGTTGATTGTGGCAGACCCGAGAAAAACCGGACTGATACCCTTCTCCTCCCTCTGGCTGCGTGTTTCACCCGGCAGTGACACCGCATTGGTTAACGGGCTTGCTGCCCTCATATTGAAAAAGGGGGCTGTTGATTCTTCTTTTATAGACAAGTTCACTCAGGGGTTCACCGATTATCGGGACAGCCTATCGGCCCTTGATCTGGAAAAAGCGTGTCGTTTGACAAGCGTCGATATGGATTCCATGGAAAGGGCCGCTGATTTGTTGAGGGGCAGGAAGATTGCCTTTGTTATCGGGCACGGTATTTTACAGCAGAAATACGGGGCTTCAGCCATGGATGCCTTGATAAATCTCGCACTGATGACCGGAAGCCTGGTCGGCGAAAACAAAGGATTTTATTTCATTGCACGGGAGAACAATGAAGTAGGGGCGCTGGATATGGGGACGGTACCTGATTTCCTTCCGGGAAGGCGCCCTTTTAATAACGACACTGAGCGAAGGAAATGGGAAAAGATCTGGGAGGTGAAACTGTCTCCGGACCCGGGACTCGATTTGATCCGCATGATCGAGGAAGCAGAGAAGGGCAACCTCAAGGCTCTCTATGTCATGGGCGAAAACCCACTTTGCAGTCTCCCAAAGCCAGAACGAGTCCGGAGTGCATTGAATAACCTGGAGCACCTGGTAGTGCAGGACATACTCGCAACCGAAACCAACCGAATGGCGCATGTGGTCCTGGCAGGGGCCGCTTTCAGTGAAAAGGGTGGGCATTTCACAAATATGGAGGGGAGAATACAATCCTTTGAGCCCGTGGTCTCCCCTCCGGGAGAGGCAAAGCCGGATTGGGAAATTCTGAGCCTCCTGGCCCGGAAGATGGACTACACTGAAGAATATTCTTCATTAAAGAAGATAAGCACGGAAATCAGTCGCAGGATTCCCTTGTATGCTGAGTTGGGAAAGGGCGGAGAGGAAGCCTGGGTCAGGGAGACGAGCAATTTCAGGCCTTTTAATCCGGAAGGTCTGGGTGAGTCGATCCCATTTTCTGCGGTAACCCCTGTGGAGGACTGGCGCTTTGATAAAGAATATCCCTTTGCAGCACTATTGGGCTCCCTGAAATACCATCTGGGAAGCGGTACCAGGACGGGATTTTCGAAAAGAATAAAGGATTTTGGACTCAAGGGAGAGGTCGAGATATCTCCCGAGGATGCGATGAAGCTTAATCTCAAGGGGGGAGGCAAGGCGAGGGTTTCTTCCGTCCATGGATCCATTGAAAGAGAAGTTATTTTTAACAAGGGCCTGAGACCGGGTTGCCTCTTTATCCCCATTGCGTTTCATAATAATGATGCCCTGCATTTGATGGGATTGACCCAATTGGGCGAAACGGACTCGCCCGGATGGAATATGAGTCCGGTGAAGATCGAGAAATTATAAAAAACGTTTGAATGTTTTGAGAGCACGAAGGAGTCCGAGGCATGCAACCAAAAGAAATAGACTGGGGATTGCTTGAGGATATCATCCAAAAACATCGCGGTGAAACCTGGGCATTGATCCCATTATTACAGGATATCCAGGAGACCTTCGGTTATATACCCCCGGACTCCATTGAGCCTATTTCAGAGGCCCTGAATCTATTTCCGAGCCAGGTGCAGGGGGTCATCTCTTTTTATGCAGGGTTATCCCTCAGGCCCAAAGGGAAGTATATTATCAGGATGTGTCGAGGAACGGCCTGCCACGTTAAAGGGGGTCGGAGCATCTTGAGGATGCTGAAAAAAGAGTTGGGGCTGGATGAAGGTGAGACCACGCCTGATTATCAATTTACCCTTGAGACGGTGGCCTGTCTCGGCGCCTGCTTTCTTGCCCCTGCAATGATGGTGAACAGGACCTATTTCGGCAAACTATCTCCCGCAAAAGTCGTCTCAGTGCTTAAACAGTATGGAAGGGATAAGGTTATCAAGGAAAAAGAGAACTGATATGGAAAGACTCTCATCCATTGGTGAATTAGAGTGGTATCGCAATAAGATTCTCGCCCGGGAACAGGAAGGCGGAACACGGGTATATGTATGCATGACGGGCTGCCGTGCATATGGTGCCGCTGAGGTGAAAGACGCCCTTGACGAGGAAGTCAAAAAACAGGGGCTGTCGGATCATGTGGAAGTTCGTGCCACGGGATGTCACGGCCTTTGCGCAAAAGCGCCGGTGATATCCATTGCACCTCAGGGGATTCAATATCAGGAGGTCGGCCCCGACCACGTTCCGGAGATTGTGACTGCTACGCTTAGACAAAACCGGTTGATTGATCATCTGGCTTACTCCCACCCTCAGACGGGAAAGCCTGTTTTTTACCGCAATCAGATACCCTTTTACAAGAAACAGGTGCGAAGGGTTCTTGCCAACTGTGGAAAAGTGGATCCCACTAGAATTGAGCATTATATTGCGGCTGGGGGATATCAGGGAATCGTGAAGGCCATTTCCAAGATGAAACCGAAAGAAGTGATAAATGATATTACGGCATCTAAGCTGAGGGGCAGGGGTGGCGCAGGTTTTTCGACGGGAATGAAGTGGAAATTCGCCTGGAAGGCCGAGGGCAAACCCAAATATATCATCTGCAATGCGGACGAGGGTGATCCGGGTGCTTTTATGGATCGCGCTGTACTGGAAGGCGATCCCCATGCCGTCCTTGAAGGAATGCTCATCGGCGCATATGCCATAGGAGCCGAATACGGGTACATATATGTAAGAGAGGAGTATCCAATTGCCGTTGAACACCTGACGATTGCCTTGGAACAGATGAAGGAACTGGGCCTTTTGGGTGAGAATATACTTGGAACCGGTCTTTGTTTTGACATTGAGCTCAAGATGGGAGCGGGCGCCTTTGTATGCGGAGAAGAGACCGCGCTGATGGCCTCCATCGAGGGTAAGCGGGGCATGCCCAGGGCACGACCACCCTTTCCCGCTCAGGAGGGACTGGATGGTAAACCCACGAACATAAACAACGTCGAGACCTGGGCGAATGTCCCATTGATTATCAAAAACGGGGTGGAATGGTATTCGCAGGTTGGTACCGAGAATACCAGAGGGACAAAGATTTTTTCCCTCGCCGGCAAGGTTAACAACACGGGCCTGGTAGAGGTTCCAATGGGCGTGGCCATCAAAGAGGTGGTTTTCGATATCGGCGGCGGTATCCCCAAGGGAAGGAAGTTTAAGGCTGTTCAGATGGGGGGGCCTTCGGGTGGTTGTGTGCCGGCCCAATATATGAATCTGCCGGTTGATTACGATACCCTACAGAGAATAGGCGCCATCATGGGTTCGGGAGGCATGGTGGTGATGGATGAGAATAACTGTATGGTGGAGATCGCCCGTTTTTTCTTGAGTTTTACCCAGTCGGAGTCGTGTGGGAAATGTGCCCCCTGTCGTTTGGGAACGACTCAGTTGCTGGAAATCCTGACCAGGATAACTCAGGGAGAGGGCAGGATTGAAGACATTCAGACCATCAAGGAGCTGGGTGAGAGCATAATGAAGACCTCACTTTGCGGTCTGGGTCAAACCGCCCCCAAGCCCGCTCTTTCAACCCTTCAGTATTTCCTGAAGGAATATGAGGAGCATATCCTGGAGCACCGATGTGCAGGTGCCACATGTGATTCCATGGTTATCTCGGCCTGCCAGCACGCCTGTCCGGCCGGTATTGATGTGCCCAACTATGTGGCGGCCATTGCCGCCGGCAAGTATGAAAAGGCAGTTGAAATTATCCGGGAGCGAAATCCCTTCCCCGCTGTATGTGGTCGTATCTGTGTTCACCCTTGTGAACTGAAATGTAGACGAGGTGAACTTGATGAACCGGTTGCCATCAGGTCGCTCAAGCGATTTGCGTCCGACTGGTATTTTGAAAATATCGGCAGGGCACAACAGCCCTTTCCCGTAACAAAAGAACAGAAAGTCGCCGTTGTAGGCGCAGGGCCGGCGGGTTTGACCTGTGCCTATTTTTCGGCAAAAGCAGGTTACCCTGTCAATGTCTTTGAAAGCCAACCGATTGCAGGAGGAATGCTCGGAATTGCCATTCCCGAATTCCGTCTTCCCCGCAAAGTTATTGAGGAGGAGATCGCTCATATAAAAAGCTGTGGAGTAGAAATTCATTATGACTCCCCTATTGATGCGCAACATACGGTAAACGACCTTTTAGAGGAAGGCTATGACGCCGTATTTATCGGCGCGGGGGCGCAATCCAGTAAAAGGATAGGTATTCCCGGTGAAGAAGCGGGCCTGTCGGGTCTCTATTACGGCCTTCAGTTTTTGACTGATATGCGCATCGGAGAGGAACTCGAACTCAAGGGAAAAGTGGTGGTTTTAGGGGGAGGTAATGTGGCTATTGACGTCGCCAGGACAGCGATTAGATTAGGTGCCGATGACGTGCAAATTTTCTATCGCAGGACAAAGGAGGAGATGCCCGCATGGGAAAAAGACATTAATGAGGGTGTTGAAGAAGGAATCGTTATTAATCCTTTGTGGGCGCCCAAGCAGATTATTCATGAA